>JBDTNU010000001.1:0-43388 GCA_039933535.1 Caldimonas sp.
CCGCCAGGGCGTGATGGTCAACAAGGTGAAGAAGCGCCGCATGAGCGGCGGCAAGTCCATCAAGCAGAAGGACATCGCCATCTTCACCCGCCAGCTCTCGACCATGATGCGCGCGGGCGTTCCGCTGATCCAGTCCTTCGACATTGTCGCCCGCGGCAGCACGAACGCGCGCATGACGCGCTTGCTCGTCGATATCCGCTCCGACGTCGAGACCGGCACCAGCCTGTCAGCGGCCTTCAGAAAGCACCCGCTCTACTTCGACGCGCTCTACTGCAACCTGGTCGAGGCCGGCGAAGCCGGCGGTATCCTGGAAACCTTGCTCGATCGACTCGCCGTCTACCAGGAAAAGACGATGGCGATCAAGAACAAGATCAAGTCGGCGCTGATCTATCCGATCGCCGTGGTCTCGGTCGCATTCATCGTGCTTGCCGTCATCATGATCTTCGTCATCCCGGCGTTCGAGGACGTGTTCAAGAACTTCGGCGCCACGCTACCGGCACCGACGCTCTTCGTCATCGCCGTGTCGAAGATCTTCGTCGCCTACTGGTACCTGATCTTCGGCCTGGGTGGCGGCGGCATCTACTTCTTCATGCAGTCTTGGAAGCGCTCGATCAAGATGCAGAAGTACATGGACCGGCTGCTCCTCAAGGTGCCGGTCTTCGGCGATCTCATCAACAAATCGTCGATCGCGCGCTGGACGCGTACCTTGTCGACGATGTTCGCCGCCGGCGTGCCGCTGGTCGAGGCGCTCGATTCGGTCGGTGGCGCTGCCGGCAACGCCGTCTTTGCCGAGGCGACCGAGAAGATCCAGAAGGACGTCTCGACCGGCTCCGCCCTCACCACCTCCATGCAGGCGACCGGCGTGTTCCCGGTGATGGTGCTGCAGATGTGCGCGATCGGCGAGGAATCGGGTTCGCTCGACGCCATGCTCGGCAAGGCCGCCGAGTTCTACGAAGACGAGGTCGATGAAGCCGTCAAGGGCCTTTCGAGCCTGATGGAGCCGTTCATCATCGTCATCCTCGGCACGCTCATCGGCGGCATCGTTGTCTCGATGTACCTCCCGATCTTCAAGCTGGGCCAGGTGGTCTGAAGTCGATTTCAGACCCTAGATGCTCGTCACCGAGTTCCTGCTTTCACCCTGGTCCCTGGCCGTTCTCGGCCTTTGCATCGGCAGCTTTCTGAATGTCGTCGTCCACCGCCTCCCGCTGATGCTGGAGCGCGGCTGGAAGCAGGAAAGCGCCGAGTTGCTCGGCCTGGAAGTCCGCGACACGCCGACCCTTACGCTGTCGACACCGCGTTCGCGTTGCCCTTCGTGCGGCCACGCCATCACCTGGTACGAGAACATCCCGCTGGCGAGCTGGCTCTGGCTGCATGGGCGCTGCTCGGCCTGCAAGACGCGGATCTCGGCGCGCTATCCCGTCGTCGAGGTCGCGACCGGCCTGCTCTTCGCATTCATCGGCTGGCACTTTGGCGCGCAACCTGTCGTGCTGCTCTGGTGTGGCCTCGTGGCCACTCTCATGGCACTGGCATTCATCGACCTCGACACCCAGTTCCTGCCCGATATCCTGACCCTGCCTCTGATGTGGGCCGGCATCATCGCCGCAGCGCGCGGCTGGATTCCGGTGACGCTGGAAGCGTCGGTTGGCGGCGCGGTGTGCGGCTATCTTTCGCTCTGGCTCGTGGCCAATGCCTTTCGGATCGTTCGCGGCAAGGAAGGCATGGGCGCGGGCGATTTCAAATTGCTCGCGGCGCTGGGCGCCTGGATGGGCTGGCAGATGATCCCGCTGATCGTCCTGCTGTCCTCGGTTGTCGGCGCCCTGGTCGGCATTTCCTTGATCCTGTTCCGCAGCCACGGCCGGGACGTGCCGATCCCGTTCGGACCGTATCTCGCCGGCGGCGGCGTCGCTGCGCTGTTCTTCGGTGATCAGTTGATGCGACTGTGGATGCCGCGGCTCTGAGGCTTCGCGTCGGCCTCACGGGCGGCATCGGCAGCGGCAAGAGCACCGTCGCGGCGCGACTGGTGCGGCATGGCGCCGATCTCATCGATACCGACGCGATCGCGCGCACGCTGACGCTCGCCGGCGGCAGCGCCATCGACGCGATTCGTTCCGCCTTCGGTCCGGTGTTCATCGCCGCCGACGGTTCCCTCGATCGCGCACGCATGCGCGAGGCCGCGTTCGCCGATGTCGGCGCCAGGCAGCGCCTGGAAGCCATACTGCATCCGCTCATCGGCGCCGAGGTCGAGCGTCGAGCCGCGACGTCGAGCTCGCTGGTGACGATCCTCGACATCCCCCTGCTCGTGGAATCGGGGCGCTGGCGTAGCCGGGTCGATCGGGTCTGGCTCGTCGATTGCGCCGAGGCCTTGCAGGTCGAGCGCGTCATGACGCGGTCCGGCTGGACCGAGAGCGCCGTGCGCGCTGTCGTTGCTCAACAGGCGAGCCGGGCGGAACGGCGTGCTGCGGCCGATGCGGTCATCGACAACGACGGCATCGGCATCGAAGAACTCGGGCTAGAGGTCGATACGCTCTGGCGTCAGGCCATCGCCTTGGCTTGAAACGCCATCCGATGCAGAGGTCACGAATCGCTGTGAAACAATTGCGGCGAACAGCGTTGCCAGGCCCTGCCCGCAATGCCCAAGTTGACCTATCCCCGATCCCGCTTTGATCCTCTACGAGTACCCGTTCAACGAGAGCATCCGCACCATGCTGCGGCTCGAGCACCTGTTCGATCGGCTCGGCCAGCTGATCGAGCGCGACGCGCCGGTCGATCACCACCACGCGCTGGCGACGATCTTCGAGATCATGGACGTTGGCTCGCGCGCCGACCTGAAATCCGACCTCCTGAAGGAGCTCGACAAGCACCGGCAGCAACTGGCCGCCTACCGCGGCAATCCCGGGGTTTCGGAAAGCGTGCTCGACGAGACGATCGGCCGCATCGACGGTGCCTTCGGGCGCCTCAACCAGGTGTCGGGCAAGGCGGGCGCGGCGCTCGCCAGCAACGAGTGGTTGATGAGCATCAGAAGCCGCATCAGCATCCCGGGCGGCACCTGCGAGTTCGATCTGCCGGCTTACTACGCGTGGCAGCAGCTCGCCCCGAACCGGCGCCGCGCCGACCTTCTCCAGTGGGTCGGCACCTTGATGCCGCTGGCCGAAGCCTTGCAGGTCCTGCTCGGCCTGTTGCGCGATTCCGGCGCGCCGCACAAGGTGATGGCGATCGGCGGACAGTATTCGCAAAGCCTCGTCGCCGGCCGCGTCTTTCAACTGATGCGGGTGCGCCTCGAAACCGGCGCCGAGCTCGTTCCCGAGATCAGCGGGCATCGCCTGATGGTGCAGGTACGCCTGATGCGCCAGGAACCCGACGGCCGGCTGCGGCCGAGCACGGGCGACACGGGCTTCGAGCTCACGCTCTGCGCCTGAGGAACACGCGATGGACGAGCCGCGTGGCAAGGGCGAGCCACCGATCCACCGGATCGTTCGCTGCCCGGGCTGCGGCGGCGACAGCGTCTACGACGCATCGAACCCGTATCGACCGTTCTGCGGCGAGCGCTGCCGCAATGCCGACCTCGGTGCCTGGGCTTCGGAAGGCTATCGCGTTCCCGCCCCGCCCTCGGGGCAGGACCGCGACGACAGCGAGCTCCCCGACACCTGAGCGGGGAAGCGTCGCAAGAGAAGAGCTCAGCCTTCGAGCGACTTCAGAAGCTCGGCAAGGTCGGGATCCATCTCCTCGTCCGAGGCGACGGCTTCTTCGGTCGGCGCAGCGTCGTCGCTCGGCGCCGGTGTGCCGCTACCGTCATCGCCCAGGCTGGCGAGCAGATCGTCCAGGCTGGTGTCGTCCGAGCTCGAACTCGACGTGTCGGCATCGGCGCTCGCCGCGTCATCCGTGACCTCTTCGGTAGCTTCATCGTCGCTCGCCGCGGCCTTGGCCCTGCCGCTCCTGGCCGGCTTCTCGGCATCGGGATCGGGCATCTTGCCTTGCAGCGAGGTCGTGAACGACATTCGTTGCGCCGGCTTGGCCATGCCCGACAGCGAGATCGCATTGCCGTTCACGGTGTCGAGGCCGGCGATGCGCAGCTCGGGCTGGCCCTTGTGCGCCATCAAGGCGTCGATGCCGACCCGGCGCAGCATCTCGGCCGACGCCATATTGATGAGCCGCTCCGTCGTCGGCAGTGCCACCTGGTCGCCGTCGCCGTCGACGACATAGTGAAACGGCAGGTCGCCGATCGACAGCGTGCTGCCGGACGGCGCGGCGAGCAGCGCGGCCGCAAGCAGCGCTGGATGACCCCACAGCATGCCGCGCATACCTTCTTCGGGAGTGAACTCCTCGAACGCGAAGGCGCTGATCGGATCGCTCTTCTTGCCGTAGGGATGACGGAGCATGAAGCGCGGCGAGAGCAGGGCCAGGTGCGAAGCTTCGGGCAGGTCGCGCAAGGCCTCGAGCGCCTGTGCCATCAGGGCGTGAGGAGGGTTTCGGCGATCGGTGAAGGCCTCGCTGCTGATCGAGGTGATGAAGGGCGCACCCGCGCAGGCGGCGATCTTGGCCATGCGACCGAGCAACTCGGCGTGTGGCGGCGTCGGCTCGAACTGATACAGGCCGAGGATCAGGGAAACGCCACCGGCCTTGTCCTGCGAAGGCTTGTCGACCAGCATCGAATACAGGCCCGTCTCGGTGAGATCGCTCGCGCCGCTCAGGTCGGCCGCGAATTCTTCGGCCGAAACGTCGACGAGCAGCACTTGCAGCGACGGACCCGTCTCGACTCGCCTGAGCACCATGTCCATGCCGCGCCAGAGCGCCTCGAGGTTCTGGAATTCGGCTTGATGAAGGACCGTGCGCATCGCGTCGGACAGGGCGCTGTCGACGGTGGCCACCAGCGCATCGCGCTTCGGGTCGGGTGCCTTGGTGACGAAGGGACCCAGGATCCGCTTGAGCAACGCGTCGACGGGTGCATCGACGTTGACCTCCGGCGCGATGCCGACCAAGCGTGCGAAGTCGGAAAGCTTGGCGTCCGCCGCAGGAGCGCCGCTCTTCGACCGGCGCCGGCCGCTGCGCGACGCGCGACGCAGTGGCCCGTACATGGCCTGCACCTCGGCCGCGGCCTTCGCGAAAGTTGCGGTGTTGTTGAGACGCTTCCTCAGGTCGGCAAGCGCCTTGAACATCGGCAGGTCACGGTACAGCGTGTCGGGATGGAAACTGTCGAGGTCGCCGAACTCGACCTCGACGCCGTCGCCGCCTTCGCCGATCGGCAGGGCCAGCTTGACCTCCAGGCGCGCGAGCGTGTCTTCGAGCGTGTCGAACTCGACCGCGATCATCTTGCGGCGCGCCAGGTCGTCGCCGGTCTCAAGGCGTCCGGCGGCGGCGCCGGCGCTGAAGTCGCCGAACACCGCGATGCGCACCGGGCGCTTGGCCGCCCAGGGTGGCGGCGCGGCGTCGAGCGTGCCGAAGTCGGGAGTCCAGTCGTCGTCGCTCATGTGTGCTCCTGGTGCCGCGCTCGCTTGCGAGCCGCGTCAGTTGATCTCTTCAGCCGTGAACAGTCCCGCGCCGTAGTCGTCGGTACAGGGCTGCTGGCAGACGGGCCGGCCCGCAAAGATCGACGCACTGCTGCCCTGTGTCTTGGCTGCCGCGCTCGCCTCGTCGGCGGTGGTCTGGGCAAAGCCATCCTTCATCTTGAGACCGAGTCCCGAGAAATCGCGTGGGAACTTCGAGACGATCGCAATCAGGTGATCGATGCCCGCGGGCCCGCCGACGCCGATGTCCCAATTGCCCTTGCCCGGCGGCAGCGACAAGGTCGTCTCGGCGCGGATCTGGTTGTTCTTCGACTCGGCGTTCGGGAACAACTGGATGATCGCGCCGTCGGTGCCGTGCATCAGCACGTAGAGGTGACCCGCCTTCTCGGTCTTCACCTTGAAGGTCATCTTGTCCTTGTTGATCCGGAGTTGCGGCTTGTCGGCGGCCGCCTCGACCTTGTAGTCGGGCGACTGCGCCGCCGCGACGCGCTCGAACTCGTGCGCCGGATCGAACGGACCGACCGCGGCGGCCTGCATCGGAACGGCTCGCTCCGCCGGTGCTGCCGGCGTCGTGACGGCCGGCGAAGCCGTTTCCGCCGACGCCGGGGCGGCCGGCGTTGCGGCAGCGATCACGGCAGGCATCGTGGCGGGCGTCGCCGCGGTCGTCGGAGCAGCAGACTTGCCTCCGAGGAATGCATACAGGCCGCCAGCGACGGCGAGCACGAGGATCACGCCAATACCTGCGAATATGCCAGTGCGGCTCTTGCGCGCAACAGCCGCTCCGGCGGGCAGGCCGCCAGCGATGGTGCTCGGCGACCGGCTGCGCCGTTCGGTCTTGGCCGGGTCCGGATCGCTTGCGGCCATGCCGAGGTCGCGGCGCAGGTCGTCGATCGATTGGGTCCGCTGCTCCGGCTTGACGATGAGCGCGCGATCCATCGCCGCAAGAAATCCGGGGCTGTAGCGACCCGCGCCGGCCTGCGTCATCGGCACGTAGTTGTCGTTCATGAGCCGGCCGACCGAGGTCGGCGGCGTCTTGCCCGTGATCGCGTAGTAGACAACCGCGGCGAGCGCGTACACGTCGGTCCACGGGCCCTGCTTCATGCCCGGCACTTCTGCGTACTGCTCGACCGGTGCGTAGCCCGGCTTCAGGATCACCGTGAGCGCCTGCGTCATGTCGCCGATGACGCGCCGTGCCGCGCCGAAGTCGAGCAGCAGTGGCCGGTTGCTGCCCTTGAGCAGGATCACGTTGTCGGGGGCGATGTCACGGTGGAAACATTGCTCGGTGTGGATCACCGCGAGCGCCTCGGTGAGCGGCTCCAGCAATTCGCGCAGCCAGTCTTCGTCGGGCGGCGCACCCATCGCCTTCAGCTCGTCCTTGAGCGTGACCCCCTCGTAGAACGGCATCACCATGTAGGCCGTGCCGTTCGCCTCCCAGAACCGGTAGACCTTGACCAGCGACGGATGGTCGAACTGGGCCAGCAACCGCGCTTCATTGACGAAGCTCTTCAGGCCGGCCTCGAAAGTCTCGCGGTGCCGCTCGGACTTCACCGAAACCTGGGTGCCTCCCACGCGCTGGGCCAGCGACGAAGGCATGTATTCCTTCAGCGCGACGCGCCGGCCGAGCGAATGATCCTCGGCCAGATAGACGATGCCGAAGCCGCCTTCGCCGAGCATCTTCGTGATCTCGAACTCGCCGAGATAAAAACCCACCGGGAGATGGTTGCCGCCGTCGTTCGAAGGGGCGCGCGCGGGACGCGGCCGGATCACCGTCGCGTCCCCGTCGGGGGAAAAGGGCTCCGGCGGCGGTGCGATTTCCGTGCGCGGCGGGGCAGCCTGCGTCTTTGGCGATTGCGGCGGCAGGATGCGGGTGGGCTGATCGTCGTCGTTGCTCATCGGCTCATCGGGCCTTGCCGGTGTCCGGCTCCGCGGGCGGTCCGCCGAACAGGTCGAGGATGTCCGACTTGTTCGGCTGGGCATGTCCCTGTTCTGGCGATTCATGCGACGCCTGCGTCGAAGACAGGCCGGAAGGGGCCTCGAACATGGCAAGGATGTCGTCGTCCTTGGGTGGGCTCGGAGGCCCAGCGTCGAACGGCGCCGAGACGTCACCGGCGCCGAAGAGGGCAAGGATGTCGTCGCCCTCGCGAGCCGGATCAGGGCGAGGGCTTGCAGCGCTGGCCGTCTCGGAAGAAGCCTGGAACATCCCAAGCAGGTCGGTTTCTTCGGCCATCGCCCGACGTGCCGTGGCGGCGATGGGCGCGTCCAGGGCCTGCGGCAGGGTAGCCTGCGGATCTTCCTCGAAGGGCGCGGCACGCGCCGCGGCGCCCCGCATTGAGTCGCTGCCACCACCGAACATGCGCGCGAAGTCGTCGTGGCCGGGCAGGCCCTCGCTGACGAGCAGCCGCGACCGCGCCGGAGAGTCGTCGATCCAGAAGGCGATGCCGTGCAAGGCGGGCGCCGCAGCGATCGTGTATGCCAGCCCTGATTCAGGCGCGCGCGAGGAAAACACTGTCGCGAGCTCGGCGCGACTGGTGATCGAAGCGATGTCGACGAAACCGCCGCCGCCGGACACGGCCGCCGCAACCGCGCCGCGCACGGCGGCGAGACGATCGTCGGAAGAAGCCGCCGCTTCGTCGGTGGGCGGCGACAGGTCCGCGAGTGCGTGCTCGAGATCGTCGATGCTCCAGTCGCCCTGCAAGGCATCGAGCGCCGTATCTTCGAGCCGATGCATCCAGCCGAGCAGCGAATCGAATTCGGCCGCGACTTCGGGAACGCGTGGGAGCGAAGCCGCGATCGTGAGCGGAAAGTAGCGGCCGACACGATCGACCGAGGGCACCAGCACGCCAGCGAAGGCACGCGTGGGTTCGACACCGGGTAGCACGCCCGGCGCGAGCAAGAAGCGCCACGGCGGGCTGTCCAGGTAGGCCTCGACCCAGGCGTCGCCGAGCGCCTGGCGTTGTACCTGCATTGCGTCGCCAAGCCACAGGTCCCAAGGCTCGATGAAGTCGGCCTCGAGCCGGCGCGAGGCGAAGTCGCCAAGCGTCGGCAGCTTGCCGTACCAACCCGGAATCTTCGCGACGTCGCTGGTGACGTTCATGGCCGCATCACAAGGATCCAGGGCAACGAAACTGCTGGATCTCGCGCAGGCGGAAGGGATTGAACACGCTGTTAGACGTGACCTCGAGTCGCGCGCGTCGACCCTCCAGAAGCATCGGCACGACGAAGCGCTCGGGCTGTGCGGTCGGCTGCACTTCGAAACGATCGAAGATGCGGAACAGTGCCCAAGGTCCATCGGCAGTGAGTGCCGCGGTGCCCGGCGTGGTGGTGATCTTTATCTGCGACGCGACGCGCGCGCTCGGCCACTGCAAGGTCACCGGCGTCGTGTTGCCGGCGAGGAACTTGTAGACGGTGCCGTCGACCTCGAGGTTCATCTCCTTCATGCCATCTTCCATCTCGACGGCGCGGATGTCGACCTTGAACGATGGCGTCTTGCCGCCGCTGCGGAAGAAGACCTCCTTGATGCGCGCGGCGCGCTGGAAGTCGACCAGCGCCGCTGCGTTGACCGGCTTCGAGCCGTCGCCCACGGGCTTGAAGGTCCACGGATTTGTGCCGGTGTCGACCAGGGCGGCGAGCTTGCGACTGTAGAAGTCGTCGAGCATGCCGCCGGCGCCGAACAGCTGCGCGAAGTCTTCGGGCAGGACGTCGCCCTTCGAGCTCGCGGTGAAGGGATAGCGTCCGGTGATGGCGCGATTGCAGAAGTCGCTTATCGGCTTCAGCTCGCTCGTCAGCCCTTCGCGCTCGACCGCGCGCCCGGTCGTCGCTGCCGCACCGGCAAGCTTTTCGAGGATCGACCGCGCCGGCTCAGGCAACTGCCCGGCCGCCGCCTTGATTCGCTCGCCGCCTGCGGCGGGCGGTGGCGCCGACTTGCTCTTCTGCGCCGCATCGACCGCGGCGAGCTGCACGTAGACGTCGTTGAACATCTTGAGGATCTCGTCGATCGGCGGCGGCTGGCCAGCAACGAGGCGGCGGATCGGCTCGAAGTGGTCGTCGACCATCTGCTCTATCGGCGGCCCGGTCTGGACCGCGTCCGCGCCAGGCACTTTCACCTTGCCGAGCACTGCCGCCATTTCGCGCTTGGCCTGTGCGGCCTTCTGGTCGATCTGGCCGACCTGTGTGCCGTTGGTCGTGCCGGGCGCCACCTTGGGTTCGACGAGCGTCGTTTCCCGAGCCACGCCGCGGAGGAACGCGGCGAGTGCCGAATCGACACCAGAGAGCTGGCGAGCGACCTGCAGGCTCTGGTCGAGCCCGCCCAGCTTGACGATGCGGACGTCGGCGATGTACTTGTCCCAGACCTTGATGTACTCCTCGAAGTACAAGCGGCGCACGCGGTTGGTGAGCTCGATGTTCGCCTTGCCGAGGGGCAGCGACTTGTTCGCCTCGGTCGGACGCAGTCCGAGCACCCAACTCTCTTCCGATGCGAGCTGGCGCGTTGCCTTGTCGACCGATGTCTCGAACGCCTTGCGATAGCCCTCGCGCGTGAACAGGCCAGGTATGCCCTTGGTCAGCGGCTCGCCGCTGGCACGCTCGAAGACCGTCAGCGCAGACGGCCCGGCAGCTCCTGCCACGGTGAACGGCGGCAGGTCGGCGCCGACCTGGGCGCGCTTGAGCCGGCTGAAAACCCGGTACTCGAGCGGAAACGCGACCAGCATGTCGCGAACGCCGGCGACGAGGTTCTTGTCCATCGGCACCGCAGGCGGCGGTGCGCCGTGGGCAAGCATCGCGTCGAGGTGCTCGTCGAGCGCCTGACGCTGCTCGGGCGCGAGGCTGCGCTCCAGTGCGGCATCCCAGTCGATGCCGACGTAGGCCTTGAAGGCGTCGGCGTCGAACTTGTCCGGCGTGTAGATCATCAGGTAGTTCTTGAGCGCCTCGTAGGCCAACTCGAGGTTGTCCTTGTTGGCGGCACGCAGCCGCTCTTCGAGCCTGCGAACGACGCGCGGCATCAGGGCGTGATCGAGCAGATGCTGGTAGCCGAAGTCAGCGGCGGCATCGAGCTTCTTGCCCTGGAACAGGCCCAGCGACATCGAAAGCGGAGGCTTGTCGAGTGAAAACTCGGCCGGCTGCGCGGCGTTGCGGACCGCAGTCAGCACGGGTGGCAACGGCGTCACGTCACCCGAGGTCGCGGGCGGGACGCTTTCCACCGTCTTCTTCAGATCCGGAAGCTTGGCCTCGATCTCGGCGATGTAGTTCTTGTTGCGTCCATAGCTCACGACCCAGCCGGCGATCAGGCCGATGCTGACCAGCAGCACGATCGCGAACCCCGCCAGGCGCAGCCGCCCGCGGCGCCGCTCCATCGCCCGGTTCTCGCCGACCAGGCCTTGCTCGGTGAAGACGACGTCCTTGAGCAACCGGTTCAGAAAGAAGCTCTTGCCGCGCGCTGCGGCCGGCGGCGCGAGCCGACGCTCGATGCCGAAGGTGCGTGCCAGCGTGCCGAGCACGCGGTCGATCGGCGTGCCTTCCTGCGTGCCGCTGGTGAAGTAGACGCCACGCAGCAGCGGCCTTTCTTCCATCGTCCCGCCGGCGCTGAAGACCTGTTCGAGAAAGCCGCCGAGCAGGCCGCGCAACCCGGCGAACTGCTGCGGAAAGTTGAAGATAGCGGCACGCTTCAAGACCTCGTGCTCGGCGTCCATCAACGGCACGACCCGGTCGCGCAAACGCTTCTCGAGCCCGGAGAACTCGGAGCCGAAATTGACGAGTGGATCGTCGTTGCTGGTTGGCGCGTAGGGGAAGCTGAAGCCCCACACCTGGTTGCGCTCTTCCTTGCTGAGCGCGCCGAAGCTCTCGTTGAACCCGGCGATCAGGTCGGCCTTGGTGACGAGCACGTAGACCGGCGCACGAACGCCGAGCTTTTCGGCAAGTTCCTGCATGCGTGCGCGCAACTTGGCCGCGTGGTCCTTGCGCTCGACCGGTGTCTGCTGCAGCAGGTCCTGGATATTGACGGTGAGCAGGACGCCGTTGATCGGCCTGCGCGGCCGCGACTTGCGCAGCAACGCGAGGAAGCCGTCCCACGCGCTCGCATCGACTGCCGAGTTCGATTCCTGCGTGGTGTATCGGCCGGCCGTGTCGATCAGGACCGCTTCGTCGGTGAACCACCAGTCGCAGTTGCGGGTACCACCAACGCCGCGCACGCTGGCCCCGCCCATCTTCTCCGCAAGCGGAAAGGTGAGGCCGGCATTCATCAACGCCGTGGTCTTGCCCGAGCCGGGTGCGCCAATGAAGATGTACCAAGGCAATTGGTAGAGCAGCGCGCCCTTTCCCGACCCTTTGCCGGGCGCCTTCTTCAAGACGTCGAGCGCCTGCGTGAAGCGCTCGTTCAGCGTGGCGATCTCCTTGTCGGCACTGCTCGGACCTTTGGTCATGCCATCGACCAGTGCGGCATTGGTTCGCTTCTGCCTCCAGTAGCGCAGGACGACGCGCAGGAGCAGCAGAGCGAAGAGGACGGCGATGACCGTGATCCGGATCCAGACCGGGTCGAGCGGCCTCGATTCGCCGATGGCGATGAGCGGCCCCACCCACCAGACGATCGCCGAGATCGCGAGAACGCCGACCAGAGCCAGCAGAAGCGGATGAAGCAGGAAGCTGACGAACTTTTTCATGCGGCGCTCGCCGGGACGATCAAGGTGATTTCGACGCGGCGGTTGCGAGCCCGGCCCGCCGGCGTCGCGTTGGACTCGACCGGCTCGGCGTCAGCCTTGCCTTCGGCGCGCATCCGCTCGGCCTTGATGCCCGAGTCGATGAGCAAGGTCTTCACTGCGTTGGCACGATCTTGAGAGAGATGCCAATTCGACGGATAGCGAAGCGTACGGATCGGCTGGTTGTCGGTGTGGCCGGTGATCAGAACGGTGCCAGGGGTCGCCTTCAGTCCGTCGGCGATACGCGCGAGCAGCGGCTTGGTGCGACCAGCGATCTCGGAGCTGCCCGGCTCGAAAAAACCATCGCCCTTGATGACGACGATGGAGCGGTCGGACAGGTCACGTACCTGCACCAGGCCCTGCTCGACTTCGCCCTTGAGGAAATTTGCCAGGCGCGGCGCGGCGGCCGGTGGCGGAGGTGGCGGCGGCGCGGTAAGCGGCGCGGCCTTGACGTCGAAGCCCTGCAGCGTCGCGAAGACGCTGTCGGATGCGCCGTTGAGGGAAAAACTGAAGCCGAGGTAGACGCCGAGAAGGATCACTCCGGCGAGCGAGGCCACGACCCACATCGGTAGTCCGTCGCGCAGCCGCGCCACCTTGGCCGGCACCCCTTGCCAGCGCGGCGAAAGCGTCTTGTCGCCGTCGGCCCGGTTGCCGCGAAGCATCTGCGAGAGGCGGGCGCGCAGGCTTTCGAGCTGCGTCTTGCCGTCGTTGAGCACGCGATAGCGGCCTTCGAAGCCGAATGCCAGCGCCACGTACATCAGTTCGAGCAGGTTGCGGTTGGCCTGCACGTTCTCGGCCAGCTTCGACATCAGCTGAAAGACTTTTTCGCCGCCCCAGGTTTCGTTGTGAAACAGGACCAGCAGGCTCTGGTTCGCCCAGACACCCGAGCCGCCCCAGGGCGTGCTCGCTGCCGATTCGTCGAGCAGGGTGCAGAGAATGTATCGGGCAGCGATGACCTGTTCGTTCGGCAGTCCTTCGGCCCGCGCCTGCGCTTCGAATTTGCGGACGCCGTCGGCCAGCGCATCTTTGAGGCCGGCAGGGTTCGCATGCTGGACCATGGCCCGGATTCGCGGCGCCGAACTCAACAAAGGCGAGGCAGCCGAGACGAGCGGGTTGAGGCTGGCGCTCATCAGAGCGTCGAGTGCCAGCGGCGCTTCCTTGCCGCCGCCCGAGTCTGCACGCGCCGAGTTCCCTTGCGTTCCGCCGCCCTGCGGAGCGCGGCCCGAGCCTCCCGGCGCGACACCGCCGGTGCCGGGTTGTCCGCCGCGACCCACGCCCGGCTTGATCACCGTGCGGTCGGATTCGAAGGCGGCGAAGGGATCGTTCTCTCGTCCTGTGTCGCTCATGTCGTTTCCTGCAAATCTTTCGCCGAGGTCGAGCGAGGACGAGCGCTACGGACGCGTCGGCACTAGGCGCGGATGGCCCAGAACTCGAGCTCGAGGCCCGGGAATTCGCCGGCGATGTGCATCGCCAGACCGCCCGACGCCTCGAGCTGTTTCCACAGTTCGTTGTTGCGCGTGTCGAGCTCGAAGTACGTGAAGCCGGCGTGGTACGGGATCTGGCGTGGCGCCACCGGCAGCGGGCGCATCGTCACGCCGGGAAGCTGCAGGTTGACGAGGTCGCGGATCCGTTCGACCGGGCCGATCTTGACCTGGGTCGGAAAGCGCGCGCGCAAGGCCTCGCCGGGGAGCTGTGCCGCAACGGCGAGCACGAAGCTCGCGTTGCGCTGCAATTCCTTGTCGCCGATGATGGCGACGCGAATGCCGTACTTGCGGTCTTGGAGTTCGATCGGGATCGCGGTCTGCTCCATGACCATCGAGAGCGACTGGCGCAAGTCGTCGATCACGGCGCGAAAGCAGCGCTGGAGATCGTCGTGCAGATACTCCGGAAACGGCGGTGGCCGGCGCTTCTCGCGAAAGGTCGCCAGGTCGCCGGCAAGGCTGAGGCAAGCCGCGTACAAGATTTCAGGATGCAGCACCGAGCGCTGCTGCAACTGCATGAAGAGCGGCTGCGAGCGGTTGACGGCCTCGAGCAACAGGAAGTCGGCAATCTCGGCCACGCCGCCACGACCGGGTTGCGAAAGACGCGCCGCCAGCGCTTCACCGCGCTGATGCAGAAGCCCGCACAACTCGCGCACATAGCCGTCGAGGATCGGATGGCCTTGCGAATGCAGCATCGGCGGGATGTATTGGGTATCGAGCACGAGCTTGTTGTCGGCGCGACGCTCGACCACGCGCGCGATGCCGACGGCCACATAGCCTTCGCCCGCGTCGCGCTCGAGCATCAGCCGCAGATTCAGGCGGCCGATCTGGATCGCGGTGTCGCGATCGACGTTGGTGTTGCTGTCGCCGACTTCGACTTCAGCGACGCGATAGCGCGGCCCCATCGCGCCGGCCGCCTGCTCGGCGTCGGACTCGACGATGCCGGGACGCTGCAGCACAAGAGCAAGAACGACACGCTCGTTGCGCGCATCCATCGGGATGTCGATGGCCGCTGGCGCCGCGTCGTTGCCGGGGATCGAGAACGCAGTGCCGTCGGGCAAGACGCCTTGCGCCGAATTGACGCTCAGCTTGCCGAGGGCAAGCGCCGCGTCGTCGATCGACACCGCCGTGAAGCCCCAAGCATGACCGACGGTCGCGGCAAGACGCTGCCGCAGTTGGTATTCCGTGTAGCGGTCGTGCTGCTGGAAGTGCTGGGGCTGCAGGAACATCCCCTCTGTCCAGACCACCTTGTTGTGCCAGGTCATAGCGATTCGAGTGAACTAGTGCTTCCCATGCGACTGCCCATCGGCAAAGCCGGAGCCATTCTTTGTCGTGCAGAACCGACGAACCGCATTGCCGGTTGAGGCAACGCCAGAGAGCGGCCTCGCACTTTACTTGAATGCGCTCCGGCTCGAAACAGAATCTGTTCGGGTCGCGCACAAGGCCACGAACCGCATGACCGTCGGTCCGACCGCCCCCTTTTTGGGAGTGACGACCACCTGAAACTCGCTATGATCGCCCCGCTGCTGCAACCACGGACGAGCCCGTCGGTTGGAGTGGTCGACGCCGAATGGCCCACCGCCTCGCGTCCTTCCTGGTTCCACGAGGAGTGCAAATGAAGCATGAGTTGACCTTGGGCCGCCTTGGCCTCGCCGCCATCGTCGCCGTAGCGTTCGCTTCCGCCCCCGCCTTCGCGCAATCGTCCGTTGACGTCGGTACGTCGGTCCCCGATGCGGCAGCTGTGAAGGACGGTCTGTTCCCTGAAGACGCCTGCAAGGAACTCGAAGCGAGCGGTTTCAAATGCATGGGCCTGAAGCCGGCGATCCGCTATTCGCTGCCCGCGTCGTCGTTCAAGGTCGGTTCCGCCGAGCTGCCCGAGTTGCTGAAGAAGCAGCTCGACGTATTTGCCGACGTGTTGCGCGACAAGAAAGGCAGTGGCCGCCATGTGCGTGTCGTCGGCCACGCGGACGCCTCGGGTACGCCGGAGGCGAACCAGCAGCTGTCAGTCAAGCGTGCCGAAGCGGTCAAGGAGTATCTGATCCAAAAGGGCGCCGACTCGAATATGTTGGTCGTCGTCGGGCAGGGTTCCAAGGACCCGGTGAACCCGGCCAATCCGCTGGCACCGGAAAACAGGCGAGTCGAGATCGGTCGTCAGACGCCGCAGTAGCGCTGCACAACGATTCGAACCAACGGCCGGGTTGACCCCGGCCGTTTTGCTTTCAGCGCCCGCGCTCGCTCAGGGAATCTGTTCGGTCGTCTGGCCGGCGCTGTTGACCTTGATGACTCCACCCCACATGCACATCAGCGTCGACACGTCGTCGAGCGCCGGCATGTTGGCGAGCAGCACCGTCGCCGCGCCCGGTGCCCAGGGTGCGGTGGTCGCGGGGATGCAGGGCATCGGCGTGAGGACGCCGAGCGCGGCAGCCGTCGCCGCGGCGACGACGGGGTTCGACGGGCTTTGACACATGCCGAACGGCATGATGTTGACCATCGGGATGTTGTCCATGATGTTGGCCGCGGGGACATACGAGGTCAGCACCTTGTTCTTCGGCAGGACGACGAGCGAACTCGGGGCCACACCAAAGCTGCATTGCAGCATCGCACCCATGCACACGTGATTGGGCATCTCGTCTCCTTCAGGGACCCGGCTCGCTGACCCAGACGGCGAGCGCGGTGAAGTTGTCGTGCCGCGGCTTGTGCGATGCGCCATGGAGTACGTTCTGCTCGAGTTCGTGCAGCCACGCGTGCGGGCTCACCGCCTGCGCCAGCGCAGTCTCCATCTGCGTGTCATCGACGTATTCCCACATGCCGTCGGTGCAAAGCAGGAAGACGTCGCCCGCCTCCACCGACCAAGGCGGCGCCGAAACGCCGACCTGCAAGTCCTCTTCGCCGACGCCCAGCGCGGAGAGCAGCTCGCTTCGCTGCGGATGCGAGCGCATGTCTTCGGCGGCGAGCATGCCGCCATCGACGAGCGACTGAACCAGACTGTGGTCACGAGTTCGGGCCGCGATCCTTCCGCCGCGAAAGACATAGATTCGCGAGTCGCCGCAGTGCCCCCAGCTGGCGACGTTGCCCTCGAGATCCATGAACAGCGCCACGACTGTGCTGTGCATGTTCTGCTGTGCGCGATCGTCGGAACGGTGCTGGATGATCGAGCGGTTGGTCGAAACGATCATCCGCTGGATCGCTTCGGCGCTTCCCTCGGGCGAAGCGGCGAAGGCGCCGAGGATGAACTGGACCGCCAGTTTCGACGCCTTGTCGCCGCCGCCGTGGCCGCCGGCGCCGTCGGCAACGACGCAGCACAGATGGCTGTCCGAATGCCAGTGCCCGCAGGCGTCTTCGTTGTAGTTGCGGCCGCCGCGGCGCGACAAGGTCGCGAGTTCCATCTGCACGATCAACCCTTCCTTTTGCCGTCGCAACGCATCGTCATCATGGCCGATCCTTGGCCAGTTGGTCGATGTATTCGTTGTACGCGCGCAGGAACTCCTTGCCAAAAAGCTCATGGAAATCGTCAGAGGCTTCGGACGAAATCTGACCGTAGAGCTCGGTGAACGCGTCCCACATCTGCGCCTTGCGCTTTGATGCGATGAGCGATGACAACATCGATTTCTTCTGCGTCAGCTTGCCTTCGAGGATGGCTGGATCGAAGCGCTTGAGGATGCCTTCGAGCGCGGCGCGCATGCCGGCGAGGAATCCGAACTGATGCGCGCGCAGGTCGTCGTAGGCGTCGCGCATCGCCTTGTCGGACTCCATGAAGCCGCGCACCGGCGGGCTGAGCAGATGGCCGAGCGCGACTTCGGCCGAAGGCGAAAACTTGAGCGGGTTGTTCTCGCGCGTGACGATCATCGTCACCTCGGCCCGAATCTCGCGCTTCAGTGCGGCGCGCGCCACGAGCAGATCGACCGTACCGCGGGTGGCCTCATGAATCAGTCGGCCGAGCAGGCGCATCAGCGCCGGCGTGAGGACGAGCGACTCGGGCGGCAGGTTGTGCACGGCCAGCCCTTCGCGCAGCGCAGCCGTGAGCGCCGCGATGTCGGCATTGCCAGCAACCGGCGCTGCCGAGGGCACCGCTCCGGCGACGCCAGGGGGCGGTTGCCACGCGGGCGCTCCCGCAGTGCGGGCGGGTGACGGCGGCGCCGCCGGACGCGAGGCGACCGGGGGCGGTGGGGCAGGGATTGGCGCCGCGGCCCGAGGCGGCGCCGGACGGGCGGGTGACTCGAAGTCGAGCGAGAGGTCGAGGAGGTCGTCGGGAATCGCCCCGCCAGGCGAGGACGGCGTACCGCGCGGCCGGATGATCGTGCGACTCTCGCCGGAAGGATCGTTCCACGACAGGACCGAGCCGGGCGGCGCCGCCACCTCGGGCGCGCGCGCCGACGGGACGTTGCTGCGCGCTACCGGCGCGCCGGGCGGCGAAGCGAAGCCAGAGGTGTAGGTTTCGGTCTGCGGAATCGTGGCCCGAGGCACCACCGGTGCGGCAGGTCGAGCCGGCGCGGCCGCAGGCGCGCTGGGGGCCGGTCGCGCAGGCGCGGTCGGCATCATCGGCGGCAACATGAAGGGAGTCGACAGCTCCGGCGTCGTGTCAGCCGCTGCCGAGGCGCTGGCGCGGGTCATGCTGTCGAGCGACTTCATCGGGTCGGCGTGCGCCGCCATGTTCGGCTGTGCTGCCGCCTGGTTGAGGGCCGACCCGAACAGCGGATCCTTTCCGGCACCGCCGCCCGTGCCCGCGCCAAGGCCGAACAGCGCATCGAGCGAGTCGCCACCACCACCGCCACCGCCCGAACCGAACTCCGGTATCAATGCTTCGGCACGCCCCCCGACGTCGAGCCCGAAGTTGCTGCCGCCTCCGGATGGCTGGCCGAGCGAACGAGCGAAATCCTTGTCCGGCGAAGCCGAACCCGGATCGGGCGCGAACGGATCCCAGTCTTGCGGAATTCCGCCCGGCGATACCGGCGCCGGCGAATGCATCGGAGCGTGCGCAGGTGCCGGCGCAGCACGTGGCGCCGCGCCGAAGCCGGCCAGCGGATCGGTGAAGGCTGCCGCTGCCGCTGGCGGGCGCCCGGGCGGCGTGGAGGCAAGGCCGGAGAAATCGGCGAACGGATCAGCCACGGCGGCGGATCCGCCCGCAGGTCCGGCCGCTTCGACGCGCATGGCGTAGCCGCCGATCTGCAATTCGTCACCGGCCTGGATGAACGCCTCCTGCCCGTTCCCAAGCGGGCGGCCATTGACCGATATCGGATTGCTGCCGCGATCGACGATGGCATAGCGGCCGTTGCGATACACGACCTGCGCATGGACTCGCGAGATCGTTCGCTCCGGGTCGGGCAGGACCAGCTGATTGTTTTCGGCGCGGCCGATGTTGCCGCCCATCTCGTCGAAGTGGCCGGAAAGCGGCGCCGTCGACGCGCCGTTGTACGAGGTCACGCTGATGCTGATCACGACGCCATCGCTCCCGTCCAGTCGCCCGGATCCGCTTGCTTTTCGGCGGATCGCTCAACGCAGGACATAGATTCTTCCTTCGACCATTGCCAGCCGGATCGGCCAGGCCTGATCGCCGAGCTCCGGAACTCCATTGCTTGTTCGCAGCGCCGGGCCTCCGGTTGGCGCCAGACATTCGATCAGGCGACCCTCCACGAGCGGCCGCAGCAAGAGTTCGGCAGCGACCGGCGGCATCACTTTCAACGCTTTCGCAGCATACAACCGCTGCACTTGATCGCGAAAGCGTTGCACGTCGAGGTTCGTGTCGCTTTGATACGCCAGCGCGAGTTCGTCGAAGCGCAGCTTCGACGCCGCGATCAGGGGATCGGGATTGCCGCGCCCGAGTTCGACTGCGATCTGTTGCAGGAATTCGAGGATAGCCCGCTGCACCGCCACGGTTAGGCTGATTGGCGGCGCGTCGAGCCAGCGCCAACGCGGGAAGTTCACGGGCAGGTCGACATCGCGGCTGTGCGTCGATGGCGCGTCGTAGGCCTTGCCTTCGGCCGTCGCCCACTCGGCCACGCCGAGCTCTCGCGCACCGGGATCGGCCGGCGATTGACCGTGACGGACCAGCACGAGTCGCGCCCGCGCCCAGGTCGGCCCGATCGCCACCCGCGGCTGGCTCGGTGCCGATGCGCCAGGCGCAGCAGGACCGATGACGAGCGAAAGCTGATTGCGACCGGCGAGCGTGTACTCGTGGACCGCAAGACTGATGCTGCCGCCCGCCGGGCCGAGCGCTGCCAGCGGCATGCCGTTCAACTGCGCCTCGACTGCACAGCCGCCCGCAGCGAGCTCGAGCATGAGCAGGCGATCCATGGCCATGTCAGCCCGCGCTCCACTCGACGAGCGTCATGGCTGGAAAAACCTTTCTCGTCTGGCGTGCGCCACCCAGGACCGGGTCGGAGATTTCGGTGACCACCGTCACCGGCTCGGCCCGCAAGCCGAAGAACCACTGCTGGCCGCCGCCGTCGGCCCGGATGCGAAGACCGCATTCGCCGACGAGCGCACCGGTGATCGGCGTCGGCACGGTGGCCGCGCCGAGCGTTGCAGGCTCGGCGCCCGCCAGGGGCTCCATCTCGAGCGTGAAAGGAAAGCGCCAGGTGCGCAGTGCCGCTTTCAGGCCCTGCCCTTCGGGTGCCTGATCGCCGAGTTGCGCGATCGTCATCCGCATTTCGCTGCGGCCTTTGCAGTGAATGCGGATTCGCGACCGCGCCGTGCCGTCAACCAGCTCGCCGGAAAGACGCATCTCGATCGAGAGCGCGAGCAGATCGAGCGTGCCTTCGGTCCGCATCACGACGGTCGAGGCGGAGGTCCGTCGCCAGCCCCAGGTGAGACCGGCCTGGCCGACCAGCGGTGACGCCTCGACTTCGAGCCGCGTCGCCTGTGCGTCGAGGACGCGAGCCCATTCGTTGTAGAGGCGCTCGAGTCCCGAACGGAACGCGGCATGCAGGCCGACCCAGGCCCGCTGCCACGCGCTCGCGTCGTCTGGAGCACCGTCCCTCTCGAGACTGCAGGTCGCGCCCGGCGCCGCCGCTTCTGCCGGTGCGGACGCGGGCCAGAGCATGGGCTGCCAGGCCGGGTGGCGCACTTCCGTCAACCACTGTGTCGCCGGGTAGACGTGGACCTTCAACGCCACGACGCCGAAAGGCGCGCCGGCATCGCGCAGACCGCAACTGGTGATCTGCACGGTCTGTGGATCGAACGGCGCCGGCGCAGCGATGCCGGGCGGCGCCGCCTTGGGCTCGAGCGGCAACGGGGCGACCGCGTAGAGCGCCAGGCTCAGGCGTGCCGCATCACGCCCCTTCCAGGCGAGCCGCCCTTCGGCGCCAGCGTGAATGACTTCCGGATGAACCTTCGGGTCGCACACTGCCACCGTATCTATGCGCAGGTTCAGGCGAGCCGGCGGGCCGCGGCGCAAGGCATGGCTGGCGACGGCAATGTCGACCGGCGCTTCGGGCGCGCTTGGCCACTTGACGGGCGGATCGGCAATCTTTGCCGTGGCAACGCGATGCCAGCCGTTCGCCGCATTGCGATACTCCTGCAGGTTCTCCGCCTCGACGACCATCATGTCGATCGAAGCGATATCGCAGGCCTTGATCACCACCGGCGCTTCGGCCGACGGAAATACAGCGCGCGCCGCGGCGAGCTTGCTGATCTTTTCATCGACCCCCGCGAACGCCGCCTCGAACTGCGCTGTCGTGAGTGGTGCCGCAGCACCGACCGCCGGAGCTGCCGCACCCGAGGCGGCCTGGCGATGTTGCAGTTCCTCGCGCGTGCGATGCGCAAGCTGATGGAGCTTGAGCGCCGATCCGCGTCGCGGATCAGCGAGGATCTCGGCGGCCCATGCGAATGCGGGCTTGCCGTCGAAGGCCGGGCCCCAGATGCACCACAGGCTCGCGTAGCGGGCCAGATCGCGCGCGTCGCGCAGGCCTGCCTTTCGGCCCTGCAACACCGCGGCCTCGACGAAAGCCGGCCACCTGTCTTGCAAGCGCTCCGTCAACGCGGGCCAGGTCTCGGCCAGCACGCCGCTGATGCTCGCCGCGTGGCGCTTCAGCGTCAGCTGTTCGAGCAGGTCGAACTGCTCCCAGCTCAAGCGCAGCATGAGGCCTTCATCGCGGGGCGGCCATCAGTGGCCGGATGTCTGTCGTGAGCACGCCGTTTTCCATCGCCAGCCAAGTCCACGCATCGACGGCGGGAAGGACGATTGCCTGGTCAAGCGCAAACACTTCGTCGAGCTGGCCGGCGAGCAGCGTTGGCAGCGCGGTGCGCAACACGTCCGGGTCGTACCAGCGCCAGGCGCGTCGCTCGCCGTCAGGCGTGATGACCTCGCCGATCCCGCGGCAATGTTCTCGCACGGCGAGCAGAGGTCGCGTCGAGACACTGATCAAGCCCCAACCGGGATAAGTCGCCGTCGCCTCGCCGAACAGCCATTCGCTGAAGGGCGAGACCTCCTTGAGCTCGGCAAGGTAGGTGGCGCGTTGCGCGGCCTCGGTGCTCAGCGCGCCACGTTGCAGGCAGTCCCATCCCGCGACATCGGCCGTCTTGAGCTTGTCGCCGATGCCCGGAACGACAAGGCCGTCGATCACCGCATGGATGCGCGCGCCTTGCCGTGCCCAGAGCGAGGCACGCAACTGGGCGGCGGAAAATGCGGTGCTCATCGAGCAGCAGGCAAGAACACCGGATCAGCTCTCTTTTGCCGGACCGGAACCGCCCATGTCGTCGGCCATCGGATCGTCGAAGGTCTTGTTGTAGTCGGTCTTCTTCTTCGACGTGATCGAGTCTTCCATCTTGGCATCGGTCGGGGCCACCGGGCTGGCCGCGAGCGCCGGACCCGCGGCTCCGGCTGCCCCGCCGGAGTTGATCATGACCATCGAGCCCACGATCGACACGCCGGCCGGGCCGATGTCGACGAACGAGCTGCCGGCCTTCAGCGAGAGCTGCGTGCCGGCCTCGATCGCAATCGTGGTCGCGCCCTTGATCTTGATCGTCATGCCCTCGGCCAGCAGGTCGCCGGAGCTTCCCGCCTTCAACGACAGCTTGCCGCTGCTCGACTCGAGGACGATGTCGTCCTTCGACTTGATATGCGTCTTGCCGCCGACGTCGAGGCCGAGGTCGGCGCCGATCTTGGCATTGAAGTCCTTGTCCAGCTTGAGCTGGTAGGTGGCAGCTCCGGTGTAGAAGATGTCGCCCGCGACCTTGACGTGCAGGTCCTTGCCCATGTTGTGCATCACGTCCTTGGTGATGTCCATGAACCAGTTTTCGCCGATCACTTCCTTCCTGGTCATGACGACCTTCACGGACTCGTTGTTGCCGACCCAGTCGAAGGCGTCGTGCTCGACGAGGCGGTGGAAGTCCTTCTCGGCGTGGAACCAGATGTACTCCTTGTCCTTCTTGTCGTCGAAGCGCAGCTCGTTGGCGAGCTTGGCCGTGCCTTCCTTGCTGCTCTGGGTCTTGACGCCGCTGACCGTCGCCTGGTCGGGCAGCTTCCAGGCGGGCATGTTGTCGTTGTTGTAGACCGAGCCGGTGACCAGGGGGTAGTCGGGATCACCGTCGAGGAAGTGCACGACGACCTCGTGCCCCTTGCGCGGCAAGGCGAACATGCCATAGCCCTTGCCCGCCCAGGGCTGGGAGACGCGGACCCAGCACGAGCTGTTTTCGTCGTTCGTGCCGAGCCGATCCCAGTGGAACTGGACCTTGATCCGGCCGTGCTTGTCGGTCTCGATTTCGTTGGCGGAGGCGCCGACAACGGTCGCGGTCTGCGGCCCGTAGATGCGCGGCCTCGGTGTCTTGCGCGCGGAGCGGAAGTCGCCGGCACTCATGCTGGTGACGACGAAATCGCACATGAATCCGTTGCCCTTGCGGCTGCGCTTCAGGTCGTCGACCGCCTCGTGGTCGGCGAACTCGAGTCGGTAGACCGCCGAGACGACGAGGTAGTTGACGTTCTTCTTGCTGTTCGGGTGATTGGAGAGCTTGAAGGTCGTTCCCACAGTCACGTCATAGGCGTTGGTCGTGCCGGTGGACGTCTCGGCCAACGAAGTGAGTTCTTCCATCAGGATCTTGGCACGCTGCTTGGCCGCGTCGGTGACCGGTTGCGCCTGCGCCTCGTCCTTGATGCTGTTCTGAACCGCCTTGCCGGTGTATTCGAAGACTTCTGCTTTGCCGAGCTTCGCCGTCGTCGCCTTCGACGTTCCCTCGCCCTTGATCTCGGTGGTCGGTGCCAGGTAGTCGAAGTCGCGAACCACCGTCTTCGCCGATCGCGCCTCCTGTCCGGCGCGCCAGTTGATCGCCGTCCACGAATACTTCATCACGTTCGCCCAGCTCACCGGATCCTTGATCGGCTTGCTCTTGTGCTTGGCCATCGCGTCGATCAGCACCATCGTGTGCTTCGAATCGGTGTGCTCGAAGAAGTAGTAGATGCCGAAGTGTTCGAGCAGCCGGCTGACGAAGTCGAAATCGCTCTCCTGGTACTGGATGCAATAGTCGAGCTTCGGGTACAGAGAGGCAGAGATGAGGCGCCACTCGTAGTCGGTGCTGTAGACGTCCAGCACGTCGCTCACGATCTCCTTCACGCTCTTCTTCTGGAAGACCTTGCTGTTGACGGTTCGCGTCGCGAACCACAACCAGGGCTTCAGAGTGGCCGTGTAACTTTCGAACCGGCCCATCCGGTCGCCCTGCTGCATGCGGGTGATGAGGCCATTGAAGTAGCGCGGGTGGTCATCGTCGATCTTCATCGAGACCGTCGCCTTGGTGCCGATCAGCGCGTCGAATTCGACGTCCTTCGGCTCTCCCAGCATGTTGAGCTCACCGACCATCTGCACGCGGTACTCGCTCAATCGGCCCAGCTCTTCGTTGCCTTCCATGCCGATGACGAGAAAGTCTCCACCGGAGCCGGTCTTGATCTCCATCACCTTGCGGGCGCCGCTCAATCCAGGGATGGCCATGGCGATTCCTTTCTACGGAGATACGGATCAGTCGAACACGTAGCTGAAGTCGTCTTCGGCGACGCCGAGCTCGATCCGCGTCAGCTCCTTGCCTTCGGCCGCACGCGACAGATACTCGATCGACACCTTGGGCAGGACGGTATTGGTGAGGATCGAATCGATGATCCGGCCACCCGATTCCGCGTTGTTGCAGCGCTTGACGATCAGCTTGACCGCGTCGTCGGTGTACTCGAACGGAATCTTGTGATTCTCGGCCACCCGCCGCTTGATTCGATTCAGCTGGAGCCTCACGATCTGGCCGAGCATCTCGTCCGACAGCGGGTAGTACGGGATCACGACAAGACGGCCGAGCAGCGCGGGCGGAAAGATCTTCTGAAGCGGCTCGGTCATCGCCGTCGCCAGCGAATCCGGATCGGGCAGCAGTTCCGGGTCCTTGCACATGTTCATGATCAGCTCGGAGCCGGCGTTGCTGGTGAGCAGGATGATCGTGTTCTTGAAGTCGATCATCCGGCCCTCGCCGTCTTCCATCCGTCCCTTGTCGAAGACCTGGAAGAACAGCTCGTGCACGTCGGGGTGGGCCTTTTCCACCTCGTCGAGCAGCACCACGCTGTAAGGCCTGCGTCGCACCGCCTCGGTGAGGATGCCGCCTTCACCGTAGCCGACGTAGCCGGGCGGCGCACCTTTGAGCGAGGAGACGGTATGCGCCTCCTGAAACTCGCTCATGTTGATCGTGATGATGTTCTGCTCGCCGCCATAGAGCGCCTCGGCCAGCGCCAGGGCGGTCTCGGTCTTGCCGACGCCGGAAGTGCCGCAAAGCATGAAGACGCCGATCGGCTTGTTCGGGTTGTCGAGCCGCGCGCGCGAGGTCTGGATCCGGCGCGCGATCATGTCGAGGCCATGTTGCTGGCCGATCACGCGCTTGCCGAGTGCCTCGCCGAGCTTGAGGATCGCCTGGAGCTCGTTCTTGACCATCCTCCCGACCGGAATGCCGGTCCAGTCAGCAACCACGCTGGCAACGGCCTGCGCGTCGACCGACGGCATGATCAGCGGCTTCTCGCCTTGCAGCGTTTCGAGCCTGGCCTGCTCAGCGCGCAACTCGGCCAGCACCTTCTCGCGGTCGATCGGTTCGGCATCCAGCGTGGTGCCTGCCGGCTTGACCACGTCACCGCCTTCGCCGATCGCCGGGCGATCGACCGGCTTGTCGCCGCCGCGCAGCTGCGCGCGCAACGCGAGCACCTTGTCGACGATCACCTTCTCGTCCTGCCAACGCTTCTCGAGACCGACCAGCCGCGCGCGTTCGAGCGCCAGCTTTTCGTCGACATCGACGCGGCGCGTGCCGATTTCGACGCCGACCGCCGACTCTCGTTCGATGATCCCCGATTCGATCTCGAGCGATTCGATGCGGCGACGGCTGTCCTCGACCTCGGCCGGAATCGCGTGCTGGCTCACCGCGACCCGCGCGCAGGCGGTATCGAGCAGGCTGACGGCCTTGTCGGGCAGCTGGCGCGCCGGGATGTAGCGGTGCGAAAGCTTGACCGCCGATTCGATCGCCTCGTCGAGCAGCTGGACACGATGGTGCTTCTCGAGCACCGTCGCGACGCCGCGCAGCATGAGCACGGCCTTGAGCTCGTCAGGCTCCGGAATCTGCACGACCTGGAAGCGCCGCGTCAGCGCCGGGTCCTTCTCGATGTGCTTCTTGTACTCGGCCCAGGTCGTTGCGCCGATCGTGCGCAGCGTGCCACGGGCAAGCGCTGGCTTGAGCAGGTTGGCGGCGTCGCCGGTGCCCGCCGCGCCGCCGGCGCCGACGAGCGTGTGCACCTCGTCGATGAACAGGATGATCGGCTTCGGGCTCGCCTGAACCTCGTCGATCAGCTGGCGCAGGCGCTGCTCGAACTCTCCCTTCATCGACGCGCCGGCCTGCAGCAAACCGAGATCGAGCGACAGCAGCGACACGCCTTGCAGTTGCGGCGGCACGTCGCCGCGCGCCAGTCGCTGCGCGAAACCTTCGACGACCGCCGTCTTGCCGACGCCCGCTTCGCCGGTGAGGATCGGGTTGTTCTGTCGGCGCCGCATCAGGATGTCGACGATCTGGCGAATCTCGTCGTCGCGCCCGGTCACCGGATCCATCTCGCCCTTCAGCGCCTTGGCGGTGAGATCGATCGTGTACTTCTTGAGCGCCTCCTGCTTGCCCATCGCCGCCGGCGCCATCGCCCCGGAGACTTCACCGGGCTGGCCGCCCGACAGACCGCTGCCGTCTTGCGGGCCGAGGCCCTGCTCGCCGCTCTTGCCGGTGATCGACTCGAGGTTGTCGGCCAGATCATCGACCTTGATCTTGCCGAACTCCTTCGAGATGGCCAGCAACGCATTGCGCAAATGGGGCGTCTTCAGCATGCCGAGCAGCAGGTAGCCGCTGCGCACCGCGCCATCGCCGAACTGCAGCGAGCCATAGACCCAGGCGCGCTCGATCGCGTCGGGGATCTGCTCGGAGAAGTCGGAGAGCGCAGTCGAACCGCGCGGCAGGCGGTCGAGTGCTGCGGTGACGTCGCGGGCTAGTGCGGCAGCGTCGAGCGCGTAGTGGCGAACGATGGCGTGGATGTCGGAACCGTTGTTCTCGAGCAGCTGCGTCAGCCAATGCACCAGCTCGACGTAAGGATTGCCGCGCAGCTTGCAGAACACCGTCGCGCCTTCGATCGTCTTGTAGACGAGCGGATTGAGCTTGCCGAACAGCGAGACCCGACTGATTTCACTCATGAGACGACTCCTCTTTTGTATTCGAGCCGCGCTCGGTGGGCTCGATTCGAATGCTTTCCACGTTCATCACCAGATCGCGCGCGTCGGTGGAGCGACGTTGCGCGGAATGCCCCGCGATCCAGGCGGTGCGTCCGAGCCGGCCGACCTGAGGATCGCGGCCGCCTCCGAGCGGCCAACTCGGCACGTCTTCGCGCGCGAGCACCAGACGCAGGTCCCAGGCGAATTCGAAGCCGACATACTGCCTGACCAGCGCACGAAGCTGGTTTATCTCCGCCCGCCCGGGCAGCAACTGAGAGAACCGGGGCCAGCGCAAGGGGCCGATCTCGATCCGGAACTTGTGCTGGACGTCCCACACCGACTCGCCCAGGACCGTGCCGCGACCGACCCCGTGCTGACCGAGGCGCATCAGGCGAGAGCGCTGACTCCGCTCCAGGCGCATCCAGTGACCGCAGAACTGCTCGACTCGCGCCACGACGCCGAGATGCGAAGTCAGCCACGCCGCGAGGCCATCGGCGTCCCGCACCTGACGCGAAAGCCGGCCCACGAAAAACAACTTCGGGAAGTCGCCCAATGCGTCGCGCCGACGCGCCTGTTGCTCGCCCAGACCGATCCAGGCGCCGACATGGCGGATCAACGGCGAATCGTCTTCGCGGTCGAGGCCGACCGTGGGCTGCGAGCGCGCCCAGGCGCGATAGAAGAAGAGGCCGAACCGATGCAGCAGGATGTCCAGGAAGCGCGTGAACGTCGGATCTGCCGCGTGGAGTTTCCGGTCGAGGGCGTACTCGCTGAGGTGAATCGGCAGAGCGCCGTTCGGGCCGAGAAAGCCGATGACGCGCTGCACCAGTCGAGGAGGACGGTCTTCGGGCCGCTCGAGCGCGGTAATGGCTGCCGGCGCGAAGGTCAACGCGGTGTCGTGCACGAAGCGAATGGGTTCGTCGACAGGTCGACGGGCGTCGCCTAGGCGCGGCAGGTCGGGATGCGCGCTCTCGATCCGGCGCATTGCCTGGAACAGGTCGAAGCGATAGGGCTCCGCGGTGATGTCGTCGAACACCGCCGTCGGCGTCTCGTGCGACGACAGCCCTTCCGCGCCTTCGGACGCGTCATCGGCCGGAGGCACCGATCGGACGGCGCTCAAATCACGCTCCGCGAGCCCAGCTCGGGTTGCCAGGTCATGATCTCGCCCCGCGTGAGCGACGTCACCGTCGTCTGGGCAAAGCTGTTCATGGAGACATGGCGGGAAAAATACTGATGCAGCACGGAGGCGAGCAACACGGCGCTGCCCCCCTCGAACGACAGATCGTCGACGGTCAACCCGACGTCAATGCCGCGTCCGAATGCGATCGGACCCGGTGTCGGGTGACGACGAACGATCGGCCGAATCTGTACCGAGCGAACACCTTCGACCTGGCGACGCACGCCGCTTTCCGCCCCTTGCGCGAAAACGCCGAGCAGGTCGCGCAGGGCCAGCGCCCCTTTGTCTGCGTCTTCGTCGAGCAGGGTCACGTAGCTGAGCGAAAGCAGGCTGAGCAAACGCCAGGCCATCGGTCCGTCGCGGGTGGCGGCGATAGGACGCGAAGGACCGGCGACCACGCGAATCGATTCCACCGGGGCACTCCGCGTCAGCGTGAGATGCGCATCGGTGTCGCCGAGTGGAATGAACAGCGGCAGGTCACGGTTCGTGACGCGAACCCGTGCCGCCAGCTGGCGCAGGTCGCGTCGCCATGGCGCGTGCTGCGGGTCGACTAGCGAGACGAAAACCTCGGACCCGATGTAGCCGGAGCGCGGACCATCGCGTCGCGAGCGTGCGTTCGGCAAGCGCGGCTCGCGTTCGGCGCAGAAGTAGCCTCCGGATCCCGGCGCTGTCGACGGCGCAGCGAACAGCGGAACGAACTCCTGCTCGTTGCTGTCTTCGTCGAAGGCGTGCAGCGACAGGATGTCGAAGACTTCGTAGTCGGCAGGGGCGGACCGCTCGGGAACGAGATGGAATGCGTTCGACGTGTCGTTCAGCTCCGGCCGTTCGGCACGCCGCTCGAACAGGTTGATCGCGGGCACGCAATGGAGCAGGAAGTTCTCAGGACCGACCGATCCCTCGAGCGCGGCCACGTGGCGCTTGAAGAGGAACACGAGCTCCAGGACGCTGCCCGCGGTCTTCGCGAGGGTGGGCGCCAGCGAGGTCACGTCGAAGAACAGGAAGCGTTGCGCGAATGCGAAATATTCCTGCAGCAGACGCACGCCCGAAAGGCCCCGCAGCGTGATCGGCAGCATCGAATGCGCGTCGCTGTAGCCGACCGGCTGCAGGCTCGTCGCCGGCAGAAACTGACGCGGGCGCTCCGCGCCACGCGCTGACGGTGCACCGACGAGCACGCCGACGCATGCGCCGGCGAGCAGCTCATGGAGCTGCAGCGACACGTCGGTAAGTCCGCCTAGGTAGAAGCGCAGTGCGTCGAGCCGGAGCTGCGAAACCGTCGCACCGGTCGGCAGCTCCATGCGCACGCGCATGCCGCTCTTGGGTCGCTCCGACAGCGGCAAGGCCGAGAGCGACAGGTCGGCCGCGCTCAGGAAGTATTCGACCGAAGTCACGCGCAACGGCGTGAGGACCAGCTCCTGCGCGGTCCGGAATTCGCACCGGGTCGGGCCGAGGGCGCTGGCGGAGCTCATGAGCGCCGAGCCCTTGGGTAACAGGAACCCTGCCAGCAGGTTGGGATCGTTCCCCGGACGCAGCTGCGCCACCAGCATCGACGGCGTGGGGGCCGTGAGATTCGGGCAAACCATCTCGAGCAGCCGCTGCGAGAGCTGGGGGAATTCGGCATCCTGCTTGAGCTGCACGCGTGCAGCAAGAAAGGCCGCCCCTTCGATGAGCCGCTCGACATACGGGTCGGCGACCTCGAGCCCTTCCATGCCGAGCCGGCTGGCAATCTTCGGAAAATCCCGGGCGAACTCGCCCCCCATCTCGCGCAGGTAGCGGAGCTCCTGGTTGTAGTAACCGAGCAGGCGGGGATCCATCTGGGCAGCCGCTCAGGCGCGCATGTCGCGCACGGAGGCCTGCCCCGTGTCGACGTTGACGTCCGCGCTGAGCAGCAACTCGAGCGGCACCGGCTGGTTCCAGAGCGATCCCTTGATGACCAGGCGCATATTCAGGGTCTGCTGCCCAGGGTGTTCGTTGACGACTTCGACCTTCAGGGTTTTCGGGTCGATGCGCGGCTCGAACCGCACGATCGAGATTCGGATGCGCTCTTGCAGGGCCGCGAAGTCCGTGGCAGCCAACGACCGCCCCGACAACGCCGGGATGCCGTAGTTGAGGACGGACTCGCGCGCCGCATCAGCGCGCTGCCACATCTCGTAGCGCTCCTCGTCATCGCTTTCGAGGTCGGCCTCCTCGCGCGTCGCATTGAACAGCCAGCTCATGTCGCGCAGCACGGCGGCACGCAGCTGATTCTTGTTGAGGACGCGGGCTTCGAGCGACTCGCGAAGCTCGGTGGGCGCGTCGTCCCTCAGGCGATCGAGGAGTGACGGCTGCAGCCGTTCCTGAGAAGCCAGGCCTGCCATCAGCCGCCCGCGCTCTGCGATGTCACTGTCGGCGGCGCTGCGAACTCGATCCGTTGCACGCCAAGGAGCGGAAACTCCCCGGAGTCGGTGGCAAAGATGCGCTGACCGAGGCCGAACCAGCGCTCGTCGCCAGCGTCCTGCCATTCGGTCTTGCGCGAGAGCAGGATCAGGGGATCGTCGCTCCCCACACTGCCCGGGTAGCGAGCCGGAACGAGCGCCACCGTGCCGCCACCGTCATGGAAGGTCAGCTGGGCGGGAGCCCAGACGAAGTCCCGAAGATCGGCGGGCGGATCGAATTCGATGCGCGCGATCCGCTGGAACGGAATCCAGTAGTACTGCCCGTTGACGCAGGCTTCGAGCACCGGCCCAACGCGCGAATCGGCGTCCGCGATCCATTCGAAGGGCGCGCCGTCGATGCTGCCCGGGGTTGCTGGCGCAGCTTCGAATGCTCGCGCCGACAGCTCCGCGGCAAGCGCAGCGTTACCCTGCCCTTGTTGCTGCAAGGACTCGAGCAACTGCGCCAGCCAGGCCAGAGGCTCGCCGATAACCATCGGCGTCCGCTGGCCCGCGAAGACCTTGGCGCGAACAAGCTCGCTGCGGATCGCGTAGCCAACGGTCTCGCGCATCGGCCCGGTCGACGGGTCGAGCTCGGCCACGACGTTCAACTGCGTGTGAGCGCGCTCCCACTGTCCGAGCACGCAGAGAAGTTGCGCAAGGAATACGCGCAACCCGACGTCGTTCGGCGACCCTCGGACGGCGGAGGTGAGGTGCGCCAGCGCACCCTTGGGATCGCCGCCGCGTACTGCCGCTTCGGCGAGCGCTTTGATATCGGATTTCTTGGTTTCGGACATGGGGCGCGTGACAGGGCGATCGGGATCTCGGACCTGCGGGCGACTAGAAGCCGTGTCCGCAATCGCCGCAGAAGCGGGCCTCGCGAGGTTGCGTGGCGCCGCAGGATGGACAACTCTTGTGCGTGCTCGCCATGTCGAACCCGCACTCAGCACAAAAACGTCCGCCCTGAGAGGGAGTCTGACAGTTCGGACAGGCCAGCCCGCCTCCACCTTGACCTGCGTTCCGTTGCGTTCCACCCTTGACGCAGTCGAGACAGAGCCCGCTGCGCTCGTCGAAGCATTCGTCGCCAACCCACTTTTGGCACGCATCGCAGCAGTGATAGCGATCCTTTGCCAAGGCCATGGCTTCCGCCTGAGCCTCGGCGCGCGCGCCCGCGGTTCCGGCGTCGGCAAAGGCGCCGACACCTCGACTCGCACGGTAGATGTTCGAGACGACACGGGAGAAGCCGTTCAGCCATCCGCCGAGCTCCTGCGTCAGCGCGGAGGAGCGGGACAACAGACCGGTGAGCTGACCCTTGCGATACGTCTTGAACGGCGAGCGCCAGGTCTCGCCGCAACGTTCGCAAAAGAATTCGAACTGGAATCCGGCACCGAGGTCGGACGTCGACGCTGTGACGTCGCGGAAATTTTTCTGCATCGGCACGTGATCACCCTGCCGAGTTCAGTCTCGCGACTTCATGACAAAAAGGCTCGTCGTTTGCGCAGCCGCGCGCGCCAGCTTGGCGCCCGCGGTTGCATCGCGGTGAAATCCTTCGGGAGCCGCGCCGAGGCGACCCTTCTGCTGGTCGACACCGCGCGTGTTGGTATACGAGAACGATATCTCCGAGAACTCGGCTTCCCAATCCTCTTTCATGTCGGCCATGGTGTCGTCGACTTCGACGTTCAGGTCGTACTTGAGAAAGCGCAGGTTCTTCGCGGTGACAACGATCGTGAGCGGTGCGCTCACCGAACGATGGAAGATCGTGATCACGACGCGCGGCAGGATCTCGCCGGCCTTCATGCAATTGAGCATCTGCGTGCTCGCGAAGTCGACTCGCTTGCTGAAGGAGAACTCCAGGTTGCCCAGGTCCTTCTTCTTCTTTTCCTTCTCGTAATCCTCCATCGCCTGATGGGCCGCCGAAGTGATCACCGCCGCTTTCTTTTTTCCGGACTCCTTCTGAATCTCGTCGACCTGCAGCATTGCCGCTCGGACTGACTTGGCATCGTCCTTGTTTACACCCGCTAAGACATCCTTGAGGGCTTTGTCGGCCCTCGGGTCGACCAAGTCTTCCGCGAGAATGTTGAATTCGAGTTTCATCTCCTTGTCGGATTTCGAGAGGAGCTCGGCTTTCGATTCATCCCTGGCACGCTTCTCGACCTCCTCCTGGTTGACGATCTTCCAGTTCCAGTCGAGCACTTCGACCTGCTGGTTGAAGGGAATGGCCATCGCCTCGCCCAGGATCGGCAACCCCGACTTTCGGATCATCAACAGGTAGACCTCTGCGCCGTCCATGTCCGCTACTTCTTGAAGAAGAAGGGAATCGTCGGCGTATGCGCGTTGATGGCGTCCACCTTGCGCATGTACGTGATCGAGATCCCGGTGAAATTCATGGTCACGTCCTCAATCAGTTCGGCGCCCATCTGCGAACTCTGCAACTTGATCGACACATCGGAAAAGTATCCACCGGTCACGGTGAGGTTGTAGCCGGCGTCGCGCACCGGCCCGACCAGGTTCTGGATGTTCAGCACGGTGATCGACGCCAGCACGACCGGAACCTTGTTGTCGAGCGCCAGCATGATCCACGCAGACGAGGTGTCGACACGCTTCTTGAAGGAGAGCTTGCCGAGATTGATCTGGACCTCGTTGCCGCCGATCCCGAGAAAACTCGAGGCTGCGCCTGCAAGGCTGAGACCGAATCCCGCCTTCGCCTCCGGATTCTTGTGGGCGGTCATGTCCCACTTGAAGTCGATCAACTCGATCTGCCCGGTAAAGGGCGGAGCCGCCTGCCCCTCGCCCAGGATCGGGCCGACCAACGTCGTCAGCTGAAGAAAGATGTTCGACCAAGCCATCCGCGAACCTCACAGGCAGTCATCGCGGGAGCGGGCACGCGCCGCGATGACATTCGATCCGCCGGCGCAACCGCCGGCCAAGCCCTCGTGGCCGATGCTTATTCGACCGAGCCTTCTGGAATGTTCCAGTGGTACTTCATGGCCGAGTCGAGCTTGCCGGTGTTGAGCTGCGGCTTGTACTCGATGAACACTTCCTTGAAGACGCACTCGATCTTCTGCGTGACGTTGCCTTCCTCGGTTCCCGAATTCGAGACCTTGGTGATGTAGGTGTTCTTCATGACCATCTTGAAGTACTGCTCGGGAACCGGGCCGCCTGTGGTCTTGCACATGTTCAACTCGGCCGAGTCGAACGACTTGCCCTGGCAGATGAATCGCATGATCGCCGGCGATGACTTGTCGAAGTAGTGCTCGAAGTTCATCTTGCCCGGGTTCGGCTTGCCGACGCTCGCGCCGCCGCCCTTGGTCCAGCTCGACTCGGCTTCGATTTCCCAGTCCCAGCCCTGGATTTCGAACCAGCCCTTGTCTCCCTCGAAGCCCTTTTGCTTGGACTCGCCTTGCGAGTCGTTGCTGAATTTCATGAATGCGTTGACCGGCATGTCTGAATCTCCTGAAAGTTAATTGATTGGCGACGACCGAGAAAATCAGGCGGCGCCCTTCTCCGACGGAAGCTTCGAAACCAGGCGCAAAGACACCGTCAGGCCTTCGAGCTGGTAGTGTGGTTTGAGATAGAACTTGGATTGGTAGTAGCCGGGTGCGCCCTCGACTTCTTCGACTTCGACCTGCGCCGCCGCAAGGGGCCGCTCCGCCTTGGTTCGCTCGGACGAGTGCGCCGGATCGCCGTCAACATAGTTGAGGATCCACTTGTTCAGCCAGTCGGACATCGCCTCGCGGTCCTTGAAGGATCCAACCTTGTCACGCACGATGCACTTCAGGTAGTGCGCGAAACGGTTGCAGGCGAAAAGGTACGGAAGACGGGCGGCCAGCGCGGCATTCGCCGTTGCGTCGGGATCGTCGTACTCCTGGGGCTTCTGCAGCGACTGTCCGCTGATGAAGGCCGCGAAGTCGGAATTCTTGCGGTGGATCATGGACAGGAAGCCGTTCTTCGATAGCTCGGCCTCGCGCCGGTCGGAAATGGCGATCTCCGTCGGGCACTTCATGTCGACGCCGCCGTCGTCTGACGGGAAGCTGTGCGTAGGCAGGTTCTCGACCGCGCCGCCCGACTCGATGCCGCGAATTCGCGAGCACCAGCCGTACGACTTGAACGAGCGGTTGACATTGACCGCCATCGCGTAGGCGGCATTCGCCCAGCTGTACTTGGCGTGGGTCGCGCCGGCGGTGTCTTCCTCGAAGTCGAACTCGTCGACCGGACTCGTCTTCGCGCCGTACGGCAGCCGGGCGAGAAATCTCGGCATGCACACCGCCAGATAGCGGGCGTCATCGGATTCACGGAGGGAACGCCATGCGGCGTATTCCGGCGTCGTGAAGATCTTGGTCAAGTCGCGCGGGTTGGCGAGTTCCTGCCAAGACTCCATCTGCATGACGCTCGGGCTGGCACCGGTGATGAACGGCGCGTGCGCCGAAGCGGCCAGCTTCGACATCTCGGTCATCAGTTCGACGTCGGGCGGCGTATGGTCGAAGTGATAGTCGCCGACCAGACAGCCGTACGGCTCTCCGCCGAACTGGCCGTATTCTTCTTCGTAGAGCTTCTTGAAAAGCGGCGACTGATCCCAGGCCGTGCCCTTGTAGCGCTTGAGCGTCTTGCCAAGGTCGGCCTTGGAGACGTTCATCACGCGGATCTTCAGCTCCTCGTCGGTCTCGGTGTTGTTGACAAGATAGTGCAGGCCGCGCCACGCCGACTCCAGCTTCTGGAAGTCCTCGTGGTGGATGATCTTGTTGACCTGCTCGGTCAGCTTCTTGTCGAGCGCAGCGATCATTGCCTCGATCGTGCGCACCGCATCCGTGCTGCGCAGCGCCGTGTTGGCGAGCGCCTGCTGTGCGAGAGTCTGAACTGCCTGCTCGACGGCGCTCTTCGCCTCGTCGGTCTTCGGCTTGAATTCCTTCTTCAGCAACGCCGCGAAGTCGTTGCCTTCAATCGTCACGCCGGCGAGTGCCGAGCCTTGTGTTTCGAGTTCAGCCATCTGAGTAGCTCCGGTTCAAAGGTCTGTGTCGTTCACTCTTGTGGCTTGGCTTCGCTGGTCAGCGTGGCCAGCAGCGCAGGATCGGCGAGAACCTTGGAGATGAGCTCCTCGGCGCCGGTCTTGCCGTCCATGTACGTGATGAGGTTGGCCAACTGGGTCCGGGCCTCGAGCAGCTTGTTGAGGCCGTCGACCTTGCGCGCAATCGCGGCAGGCGAGAAGTCGTCCATGCTCTCGAACGTGATGTCGACTGGAAGGCTGCCCTCGCCGGTGAGCGTGTTCTCGACCTGGAAGGCGACGCGCGGCTTCATCGACTTCATGCGGGCGTCGAAATTGTCGACGTCGATCTCGAGGAACTTGCGGTCAGCAACCGGCGGCAGCGCCTCTTCGGGTTTGCCGGAGAGGTCCGCCATGACGCCCATCACGAAGGGCAGTTGCACCTTCTTTTGCGCCCCGTAAAGCTCGACGTCGTATTCGATCTGGACGCGGGGAGCGCGATTGCGCGCGATGAATTTCTGACTGCTGCCCATAGTGACTCCTCGTGAAATCCGTTAGCCGTACAGACGGCCTGAGCCGTTTGTAATCGCGCATCTTGCCATCATTCCTGTGCCTGGAGAGCGGAAAGTTCCTCAGCGGAAATCCCCATCACCCGGGCGACTTCGTTCAGCGATTCCGGTGCGAGCTCGCGTACCAGTTCGACGAAGTTCTTGTTGACGAGCCTCCTCGCTCGTCGGAGCAAGAGTTGCGCCGGGTTGGTCGGCTCGGTGCGTTCCAAATACTCGCACACCATGTCGATCGCGCGCAGCGCGTCGTTGCGATTTTCGATCGAGCCACTCAAGGCGGCGCGTGACGCCGCGCGCCGGGGCGAGGAGTCGTCGTCGCCTTCTCCGCCCTCGCCGGCGGAGGCATCTTCGCCGTCGCCCTGGCCGCCCGGCATCAGGTCGCGGATCCCGGTCAGCACGGTGATCAGGGGCTGGACATCGGGTCCTGATGCGTAGCCGACCCGGTCGCGCATCACCTGATTGATCGCGCTCACCTTGGCGAGCGCCGCAGTCGGGAATTGGCGCAAGGCCGGGTTGGATTCCGCGCCATCGCGCAGCATCTGCTCGACGGTGGAGCGGCCGAACGCGGCATCGCCGGATCGAGGCTCGAGCAGGCCGAGCGCGACCTCGATATCGCGGCCGCGCAGTTCGCCGATCGACCGATCGTTGAGGATTAGCGACTCACGCAAATCACCGAGCACCCCGGCCAGGCTGACCATGTCGTTCAGTGCGTTGACTCGGGCATAGGCGTCGCCGTCGTCGGGAAGCGGGTGCAGCCCGTCCCAGAACTGGTTCAGCAGGCCCTCGATCAACCGCAAGCCCTCGGGAAGCGTCGCCGCACCCTCTAGATGGATTTGAGCTCGGCACCAATAGATGGCGACGCGAAGGTCGCGCGTTCGTTCGAACAGGTTCTGCGCGTGGCCGAGAGCTGCCCGCCAATCGGGAGCGAGACCCTCGGGATCGAACTGGGTCGCCGCACGGCCCGCGGCGGCCTTTTCCATCTCCCGGAACTCGTCGTCGTATTCGAGGTTGTCACCACTCGGACTGCCCGCAAGCGGCTGCAGCCAGGAGTCGACGATCGTCAACCGCGCAGGCGTACCGTCGCTACCACTCCCACCGCCCGCGCTGTCATCCATCGTTGTTCGCTCTTCGTCGAGGCCGCTCAGAGGCCACCCCGGCTCCGCTGTGGCCCGAGGTTGTATAGCGCGGCTCAGAGTGCGTCAAGCCGGCTCGCTAAGTCTTACTGGGGATGGGCAAAAAAGTCACGCCGGGGTACGCTTCGCACCGCGCCGGCCCCAGACCGGACTCCGTTGCGGACCACGTTGTCGAGGTGACCCTTGAGTCTTTTTTTCAGGCTGCGTCTCGGCCTTGTCGCAGCAGCGATTGGTGCGTTCTCAATATCTGCGCACGCGCAAACGACATCAACGCCAGTACCGCCTCCGGGGTCCGTTCCGCAGCCGGAAGAGCTTCGGCAACGGACGCTGCCGACACCGACGAATTCCGCCAGCGTACCCGTTGCGCCCGTTGCACGCGAACTCGGCAAGCCTAGCGATGAACTGACGCTCGACGTCACGGCATACGGCGTCGACGAGAACGCACCGGCACAACTGCGTGCCGCGTTGCCCGCGATCACGCAGCGCTTCACAGGCACCGGCCGCAGCTACGAGGATCTGGTCAATGCTGCGGCCGCGGTAACGCGCTACTTGCAGCGTGAACTCGGCTTCTACCTCGGCTACGCCTACCTGCCGGAGCAGACACCGGTAAACGGCGTCATCCGCATTGCGGTGCTCGAAGGCCGGCTCGACGAGGTGATCCTCAACTGGCCAGAGAAGATGTCGGTCGACCGCTCGGTCGTCGAAGCGTATCTGGCGCGCCTGAAGCCCGGCGAGATCCTGCGCGTACGCGACGTCGAGCGAATCGTCTTTCTCGTCAATGACCTGCGCGGACTGACTGCGCGCTTCGAGGTCAAGGCCGGGCGCACGCCGGGAACGGCTTCGCTTGTCGTCACTGCGCAGCCCGAAGAGCGCTACGCAGCGCGGGTCGAGGTCGACTCGCTCGGCTCACGCTATTCGGGCGTGCTGCGCGGCAGCGTGCAGGGCACGATGGCGAGCCCCGCCGGTCGAGGCGACGGACTGGTCGTCAACGCACTGTCATCGTTCTCGCGCGGCCTCGAATTCCTGCTTGGTGGCTACACGGTGCCGGTCGGATCGGATGGCCTGAAGGTCGGCATCTCGGGCTCCTATGTCCACTACAAGCTCGACCCAGGCCTGCTCGACGACACCGATCTGAGCGGCGATGCCACCGCGATCACCCTGTACGGTCTCTATCCGGTCGTCCGTTCCCGAAACCTCAATTTGTTCGGGCTGGTGTCGATCGATTCGAAGAGATTCAACGACAAGTTGTTCGGCCTGACCCAGAAGAAGACCTCCAACGACCTTCAGCTGTCAGTGTCTGGCGATGCGCGCGACGACTTGCTGAGCGGAGGCGTCAACACCTTCGAGCTGGTGGTCCTTCGAGGCAACCTGAAGCCGGCAAATCCGGCGGCCGAGAACGAAAACCCACGCAACTTCACGCTCACCAGGTTCAGCGCGTCGCGGCTGCAAAACCTGATCAGCAATCGCCTGCTCATGCTGACCAGCCTCAAGGGCCAGTACACCCTGAACAACCTCGACAACACCGAGCAGTTCCAGCTCGGCGGCCCGGAGCGGGTTCGTGCGTTCGGTCCCGGTGAGGGAACGGGAGACACCGGCTTCGTCGCATCGATCGAGTTGCGCTATCTGCCACCGGAAGAATGGTTCGGCCGGATTTCCCGCGAGCTCGTGTTCTCGACGTTCGTCGACATCGGCACGATCCGCTTCCGACACGAGCCGACTGCCCTGGACCTGCAGCAGACGGCGTTCGTGAACCGCTCGACGCTCTCGGGCGTCGGCATCGGCGCGGTATGGGATAGACCGCGTGACTTCTCGGCGCGACTCTCGTTGGCATTCCCGATCAGCGGTGAGGCCGTCAACGACGTGCGCAAGAGTCCACGCATCTATTTCACCGCCAACAAGTCGTTCTGAAGTTGCGCCGTGGTGGGCGAGCCAGCATGACTGGCATCGACTGCACGGCTCAGCGCCCCCTGGACAAAGTCAAACTCGAGTGAGCGCCGCATGAAGACCCGCCCGACCAGGATCGCCCGCACCGTCGCACGCCGCGGCCGCTTCGCGTTGCATCCGCTCAGCTTCGCGATCTGCCTTGGCCTTTCGGGCGCGGCATGGGCGCTGCCGCAAGGGGGCAAGGTCGTCACCGGCGATGCCACGATCAGCAAGCCCAATACGAACACCGAGATCATCCGGCAGACGACCGACAAGGCGATCATCGACTGGAAGAGCTTCTCGATCGCGGCGGGCGAGAAGGTTCGCTTCTATCAGCCCTCGAGCACCTCGGTCACGCTCAACCGCGTCACCGGCTACGACCCGTCGTACATCCTTGGCCAGATGTCGTCGAACGGGAAGATCTTCCTGCTCAACCCCTATGGCGTGGTGTTCGGTGCAGGGGCGCGCGTCGACGTGGGCGGGCTCGTGGTGTCCACGCTGTCGATGGCCAACAACGACTTCCTGGCCAGCCGCTACAGCCTGACTTCCGTCGATCCGGTCGCTCCGGCGCAACGCGGGGCGATCGTCAACGAAGGCACGATTTCGGCGCCGGGTGGCATCGTCGTGCTCGCCGGCCCGAGCGTGTCCAACACGGGCACGATCGTCGCCAACGGCGGCCGGGTCGGACTGGTCGCAGCTAACTCGGTCTCGATCGACGTCGAGGGTGACGGCCTGCTCTTCTTCCAGACCAGCGCGACCGAAGCGAAGAACCGCCTCGAGCAGCTCGGCCGGATCCAGGCCGACGGCGGATCGGTGGAGCTGCGCGCCGCGGCGCGCGGCGCGTTCGCCGACACGGTTCTCAACATGACCGGTGTCGTGCAGGCGAAGACGATCGGCACGCGTGAAGGCAAGATCGTCATCGACGGTGGCAACGAGGGACTGACCGCCATCTCCGGCCAGCTCGTTGCCTCCGGCCTCGCCGCGGGAGAGCATGGCGGCGCGGTGACGGTGCAAGGCCAATACTTCTTGCTGGACAACGGCTCCAGGATCGAGGCCTCGGGCGATGCGGGCGGCGGCGCGATCCGGGTCGGCGGAGACTTTCACGGCGCAAATCCCGACATTCGAAACGCCGAGAAGACCATCGTCATGCCCGGCGCCGAATTGCACGCCGACGCGATCACGCGCGGCGACGGCGGCAGCCTGGTTGTCTGGGCGAACGACTGGACGCGCTACTACGGCAACGCCAGTGCCAAGGGCGGCGCACAAGGCGGCAACGGGGGCAGCGCCGAGGTGTCGGGCAAGCAGTCGCTCGACTACGCCGGCTTCGTGGACACGAGAGCACCCTACGGCGCCGTCGGCACCTTGCTGATGGACCCGGCCAACTTCACGATTCAGACTGCCGGCGGAGATTCCGGCACGCTGGTCCTCGCCACCAACGTCTACACCGATCCGGCGACCGTCAACTCGAACATCACACCGACGACTCTGGTGGGGCAGCTCAACGGCGCTTCGATCACCATCGATACCGCCGCCATCTTGCTGGCCGGCGCCGGAACGATCACGGTCGTCGATCCTGTTTCCTGGAACTCCGCGTCCAGCCTGACGTTGAAAGCCGATTCCACGATCACGGTCAACGCGGCCGGCGGGATCACCAACGCCGGAATCGGCGGCCTCAATCTCTTCACCGGCAACGGCGTCGCCGGCGGTGTCGTCCTCAACGGTGCGATCCAGCTCGCGGGCGGCAGCCTCGTCGTCGCCGACAAGGCCGGCACCGGGCGTGCCGCGTCCTTCACCAGCGGCGCGGGCGGAACGATCTCCACTGCGGGCGGCGTCGCGAACGTGCCCGGCGGTGCGATCGACATCCAGACCACCGGCGCGATCTCGACACGCGCGTTGACGACCTCGGGCGGCACTGCGGTCGCTGCCAACGGCAACGCCGCCGGGTCGGTCACGCTCGACTCGAGTGCCGGAGCCATCACGACGGCCGGAGCGATCAACGCGATCGGCGGAGCCGGTGTCGGCGCGAACAGGAACGGCGGCGCCGGAGGCACTGTCGCCATCACTGCCAACGGCCTCGCCACCGTCAACGCGAATGTCACGACGACCGGCGGCGCCGCGACAGGTGCGGGCACCCGAGGCGCGGGCGGCTCCGTCGCCGTTCAAGGCAACGGCGTCACGGTCGCGGCGGGGCAGACCCTCGACGCCGACGACAACACGATCACCATCAACGGCGGCGGCGGTGCGATCCAGCTCAACACGTCGACGCTGACGACGGCGAGCAACGCCGCCAACGCCATCACGGTGCGCAACGCCACGACCGCGGCGCTCGGCAATCTGACGACCGGAGCAACCGGAACGACGACGCTCGGCGTGGGCGGCGACATCACCGGCGCGGTGACGCAGACCGCGGCGACGGCGATCACGACCGGCGCGCTGACAGGCAACACGGCAGGAGCGGTGACGCTCGGACTGAGCAACGCCGTCGCGACGCTCGGCCCGTTCGCGACGAACGGTGCGTTCACGCTCAACGACGCGGGTGGCGGACTGAACGTCGCCGGCGCAGTCACGACCGCGAACAACGGCGTGGCCAGCATCACCACCACAGGCGGTGATCTCGCAGTGGCGGTCGGCGGCAGCATCGCCGGCGCCGGCGTCTCGCTGACGACCATCGGGGCGAACGACATCACCCTCGCCGGGTCCGTGAATGGCAACGCGGGGGCCGTCACGCTCGACTCGGGCCAGGCGATTTCGCAGGTCGCGACCGGAACCATCAACACCACGGGCGCGCTGGTCCTGAACGCCGGCGCGGCCATCACCCTCGACCAGGCCAACACGATCGCCAACCTCGGCGCGGTGACGCGCGGTGGTGCGTTCACGCTCAACGACACGACCGGCGGGCTGACGCTGACCGGCTCGGTCGGCACCGACGCATCGGCGGTCAGCATCACCACGGCCGGCGGTGCGCTCGCGCTCGGCGCCAACAACATCGCCGCGACCACCGCCGCCGGCACGATCACGCTGGCCGGCGTCGGCGTCACGCAGACCACCGGCTCGATCACCACCACCGGCGGTGCCACGACCACCGTCAACGCCGGCACCGGCTCGATCGACCTGCAGTCGGCGACCAACGACTTCACCGGCGCGGTCACGCTCAGCAGCACCGGTGCGAGCGCCGCCGTGCGCGACGCCAACGCCCTCACCCTGGCCGCGCCCACCCTGGGCGCCAACACCGGACTGACCGCCATCGCCGGTACCACGCTCACCTTGCCGCTCGGCGACATCAGCACCGGCACCGGCTCGATCAACCTTCAGGCCAACGGCGGCACGCTCACTACCCCCGGCACGCTGAACACGACCAGCGGCTCGATCACGCTCGTCGGCTCGACCGGGCTGACCATCGCCAACGACCTGACGACGACCAGCGGCGCGATCTCGCTCACCGGCGGCGCCGCCGGTGGCCTGACCGTCAACACCGGTGTCAGCGTCAATGCCGGCAACAACACCATCATCGCCAGCGGCGGCGGCACAGCGATCCAGCTCAACGACAGCACGCTGACGACGACCAGCAACGCGGCGAATGCGATCACGGTTCGCGATGCGACCACGGTGGCGCTCGGCAACCTGAGCACCGGTGCCACCGGAACGACGACGCTCGGCGTCGCCGCCGACATCGCCGGCGCGCTCACGCAGACCACGGCCACCGCGATCAACACCGGCACGCTCACCGCCAGCACCGGCGGCGCGATCACGCTCGACAAAGCCAACACGATCGCCAACCTCGGCGCGGTGACGCGCGGCGGTGCGTTCACGCTCAACGACACGACCGGCGGGCTGACGCTGACCGGCTCGGTCG
>JBDTNU010000002.1:0-39778 GCA_039933535.1 Caldimonas sp.
AGGAAATCCGCATCGCCGAGACCGAGATGCCCGGCCTGATGGCGATCCGCGAGGAGTTCGCCAAGACCCAGCCGCTGAAAGGCGCGCGTGTCACGGGCAGCCTTCACATGACGATCCAGACCGCCGTGCTCGTCGAGACGCTGCAGGCGCTCGGTGCCGACGTGCGCTGGGCCTCGTGCAACATCTTCTCGACCCAGGACCACGCTGCCGCCGCGCTCGCCGCGCAAGGCACGCCAGTGTTCGCCTACAAGGGCGAGAGCCTGTCCGACTATTGGGACTACACCCACCGCATCTTCGAATTCGGCGCCAAGGGCGCCAAGGGCGAAGGCCCGAACATGATCCTCGACGACGGCGGCGACGCGACGCTGCTCATGCACCTGGGCAAGCGCGCCGAGAAGGACCTCTCCGTCATCGCCAGCCCGGGCAGCGAAGAAGAAACCTGCCTCTACGCCAGCATCAAGGCCAAGCTCGCCGAAGACGCGACCTGGTACTCGCGCAAGAGCGCCGAGATCATCGGCGTGACCGAAGAGACCACCACCGGCGTGCACCGCCTGAAGGAAATGAGCGCCAAGGGCACGCTGCTGTTTCGCGCCATCAACGTCAACGACTCGGTGACCAAGAGCAAGTTCGACAACCTCTATGGCTGCCGCGAATCGCTGGTCGACGGCATCAAGCGCGCCACCGATGTGATGATCGCCGGCAAGGTCGCCTGCGTCGCCGGCTACGGCGACGTCGGCAAGGGCTCGGCGCAGGCCTTGCGCGCGCTCTCGGCACAAGTGTGGGTGACCGAGATCGACCCGATCAACGCCCTGCAGGCGGCGATGGAAGGCTACAAGGTCGTGACCATGGAGTACGCGGCCGACAAGGCCGACATCTTCGTCACCACCACCGGCAACAAGGGCGTGATCCGCCACGAGCACATGGCGGCGATGAAGGACCAGGCGATCGTCTGCAACATCGGCCACTTCGACAACGAGATCGACATCGCGTCGCTCGAGAAGAGCTGCACCTGGGAAGAGATCAAGCCGCAGGTCGACCACGTGATCTTCCCGGACGGCAAGCGGATCATCCTGCTTGCCAAGGGCCGTCTGGTGAACCTCGGCTGCGGCACCGGCCACCCGAGCTTCGTGATGAGCTCTAGCTTCGCCAACCAGACGATCGCCCAGATCGAGCTGTTCTCGCACAGCGACGCGTACGACGTGGGCAAGGTCTACGTGCTGCCGAAGCACCTCGACGAGAAGGTCGCGCGCCTGCACCTGAAGAAGGTCGGCGCGATGCTGACCGAGCTGACCGACGAGCAGGCCGCTTACATCGGCGTTCCGAAGCAGGGGCCGTACAAGCCGGACAGCTATCGGTATTGATTGATCGTCGCGCGAACCGGCCCTCTCGCGTCATGCCGCGTGCCGACCAGCTGACCGTCGAGCGGGGCCTCGCGCCGACCCGCTCGGCCGCCGCCCGCCTGATCGCGCAAGGCGCGCTGCGCTGGCGTGTGGGCGGCGACTGGGCGGTCGCGCGCAAGGCCGGCGAGACGCTGGACGCCGATGCGACGCTCGAGGTCACCGACGACGCCGAGGTCCGCTTCGTCTCGCGCGGCGGACTGAAGCTCGATGCCGCCCTGAGCCACCGCGCCATCGACGTGACGCGCGCGACCTGCCTGGACGTCGGCCAGAGCACCGGAGGCTTCACCGACGTGCTGTTGCAGCGCGGCGCGGTGCACGTGGTCGGCATCGACGTCGGCCGCGGTCAGCTGCATCCGCGACTCGCGGCCGATGCGCGCGTCACCGCGCTGGAGGGCGTGAACGCGCGCCATCTCGACGCCGGCAGCTTGCCGGTCGATCGCTTCGACCTCGTCGTCGGCGACCTGTCCTTCATCTCGCTCACGCTGGTGCTGCCGGCACTCGTGCCGATGATCGCGGGCGCGCTGTTGATGCTCGTCAAGCCGCAGTTCGAGCTGCAGCCGGTCGACATCGGCAAGGACGGCATCGTCAAGCATGCGTCGGCCTATGCGCGCGTAGAAGCGCGGCTGCGCCAGGCGTGCGCCGACAACGACCTCGCGGTGCTCGACTGGTTCGAGAGCACGATCGCCGGTGGCGACGGCAACCGCGAGTTCTTCATCCATGCCACGCCGTTGGCCAACCAGAAGGGCATGACATGAGCGAGCTCCGCCTGCCGGTGCCGGTGAGCTTCGAGTTCTTTCCGCCGAACACCTCGGTGGGCAGCGAGAAGCTGAAGACCGTCGTGCGCGATCTTTCGGCCGCGCAGCCCGAATTTTTCAGCGTCACCTATGGCGCTGGCGGCGCGACGCGCGACAAGACGCTCGCCACCGTGGCCGACATCGCCGCGCTCGGCCAGGAAGCGGCGCCGCATCTTTCGTGCGTCGGCTCGACGAAAGAAAGCATCGCACAGATCCTCGCCACGTACCGGGCGCAGAAGATCCGCCGCCTGGTCGCGCTGCGCGGCGACCTGCCGAGCGGCACCGCAACCGCCGGCGAGTTCCGCTACGCGAGCGAGCTGATCGCGTTCATCCGCGAAAAAGAAGGCCGCGACTGGTTCATCGAGGTCGCCGCCTATCCCGAGTACCACCCGCAGCAGCGCTACGCCCGGCGCGACCTCGAGCACTTCGCGGCCAAGGTGAAGGCGGGCGCCGACTCGGCGATCACGCAGTTCTTCTTCAACCCCGACGCCTACTTCCACTACGTCGACGAAGTGCGCGCGCTCGGCGTCGAGGTGCCGATCGTGCCCGGCGTGATGCCGTTTCACAACTTCGCCAAGATCGCCCAGTTCGCAGCCCGCGACGGCATCGAGATCCCGCGCTGGGTGGCGCTGAAGATGGAAGGCTTTCTCGACGACGCGGCGTCGATCCGCGCCTTCGGCCTCGACGTCGTCGAGCGCATGTGCCGTCGCCTGATCGAGGGCGGCGCACCGGGCCTGCACTTCTACACGCTCAACCAGTCGACGCTCGCGCTCGAGATCTGCAGGCGGCTCGGCCGCTAGTCGGCGCGCGCCCTCAGCGGCGCTCGTACATCACGCCGTCTTCGGTCAGGATCGCGTCGAGCGGGAGGTCGCCCGGATCGGCGCGCAAGAAGGGCAGGAAGCCGTGCGTGAAGCTGACGCCGACCGTCACCGGCCGCGGCTTCAAGGCATTGAGCGTGCGCTCGAAGAAGCCGCCACCATAGCCGAGCCGCACGCCGCCCGGGCCGAAGCCGAGGCAGGGCACGACCAGCATCTGCGGCAGGAACTCGTCGGTGTCTTTCGGCTTGGGGATGTCGTAGGCGTCGAGCTCCGTCTCGCAGCCGGGATACCAGACGCGAAAGCGCAGAGACGAGGTGGCACGATCGGCGACCGGCAGGCCGATACGGCGCATGTCGCCGTCGCTGTCCCCCTCGGTCCAACGGTAGAGGGCCGGCAAGGGATCGAACTCCCCTTTGATCGGCCAGTAGGCGCCGATCGACTTTTCCTTGCGTCCGACCAGCCAGACGCGCAGGACGCTCTGCAGCTCTACGGAGCGCTCGAGCCGGTCAGGCAGGGCCTGCCGCGCCGCGACGAGCTTGCTGCGCAGCGCCTTGCGCTCGGTCTCGGGTGTCGTTGCCATCGGCCAGGGATCCTCGCGTCTCGGTCGCGCGCGCCGCGTCGACGTTCGCATTGTGCAAGACGGCCGGGACCGTCGGCCGGGCGGCGAGCGCGCGGCTGCGCGCCTCCGAGACCGGGCCGAACAGCAGGCCTGCGACCACGATCGCGGCCAACGCGGCGACACTGCCGATGCCGACCCGACCGGCGGGATTCATCAATTCCCAGCAGCGGCCGCCCAACTCCGTGAAGCGGTCGCGAACGCGCTCGATCAACGTACGTGGCCGCCAGGAGATCAGCGCCGGTCCGCTCTGGCTCCAGGTCTCGACCAGCGTCGCTCCCGAGCCGCGAACGCGGAACGACTCGCCGGTGCCGAGAAAGTGATCGTCCGGGTCACCGGAGCGGGTCAGCCAGACCTGCCCCGAAAGAATCGAGACTTCGCCACCACCCGTGCCTAGCGCCACGACGTGACCCGTCGGAAGCGCCTTCAGCGCCTCGCTACTTGCCGAGGCGAGAAAGCTTGACTGTTGCGTATTCATCATGACCACCTGTTCACTTGCCAGGTCGATATCATCTGCTTCACCACTGCTGATATCCAATGAAACCCACGGCATCGATTGATGCTTGAATAGCATGAATTCGCCCTTCCGCCGGCCACTGTCCCTGACCAACCTGCGCGCCTTCGAAGCAGTCGCCCGGCTGTTGAGCTTTGGCGCGGCGGCCGACGAGTTGCATCTCACACAGTCGGCGATCAGCCGGCAGATCAAGAGCCTCGAAGACGAGCTTGGCGCGCCGCTGTTCCTGCGCGGAACACGCCATGTGCAGATCGCACCCGACGGCCTGACCTTGCTTCGAGCGGTCGAGCCCTCGCTCGCCAAGCTCGACGCGAGCGTCCAGTCGATCCGCCGCTCGCGCAGCCGCAAGCGGGTCAGCGTCACCACCTTCGCCTCGTTCGGCTCGCTCTGGCTCCTGCCCCGCATCGAGGCCTTCCAGCGCGACCATCCCGATATCGACATCCGCGTCTCGGCGCACGACGCGCTGGCCGACCTCGACGACCCCGAGCTCGACCTTGCCCTGCGATACCTGAGCCCCGCCGGGGTGCCGGCGGGTGGCGTGCACCTGTTCGACGAAACGCTCACACCGGTCGTCAGCCGCGGCCTCTGGGAACAGATTCGGCTCGGCAACGCGCCGCCGCTGTCCAAGCCCTCAGACATCGCCCAGCACACGCTGGCGGAAGAAGACGACGACCGACCGAGCACCGAATACCTGAGCTGGCGCCACTGGCTCGAGGTGCAGGGCCATGGCGGCCTGCAGCCACGGCGCTGGCTCTATCTCAACTTCACCTATCAGCAGGTGCAGGCGGCGCTCGCCGGCCATGGCGTGGCGCTGGCGCGTGTGCCACTGGTCTTCGAAGCGCTGCAACGCGGCGAGCTGGTCGAGCCGTTCGGCGCCGCCGGACGGGTCGGCAGTCCGTTCTCGTACTGGATGCTGATCGCCCCGGCCAGCCGCGGCCGCCCGGAAGTGATGCAGTTCTGCGCCTGGCTCGAAGCGGAATCGGCGGCCACGCGCGTCGCGGTCGCGACGATCGGCGTCACGCCCTGATCAGCCGCTAGCGAACGCCCCGTTCGGTGACGATCAGCGTCAGCGGAATGTCGTGCGGGCGTGCTGCGAAGGTCGCGAGATCGACTTCTGCGAACGACCAGGCGACGCCGATCGCCGTGACCTGCGGGTTCGCCGCGAGCCAGCGGTCGTAGTAGCCACCGCCATAGCCCAAGCGATGGCTGGCCGCGGTGAAGCCGACGCAAGGGACGATGACGACGTCGGGCACGACGACCGCGCCGTCGCACGAGCCGATGCCGCATTCGTCGGCCACGCCGGGCACCCCGCCATCCCAGCGCCGGAACTCCATTGCTTTCGGCGTGCGCCGTGCATAAGGCAGGGCAAGCCGCAAATCGACAAAGCCCGCGTCGGCGGCGAGCGCGGCTACTGCGTTAAATTCGGATCGGAACGCGCAGTACAGACCGACACAGTCGGGCTCGATCTCGGCGACCACCGCGCGAAGCGCCTCCGAAAGGGCGGCGGTCGCGTCGGCAAGGGCAGGAGAAGCGATGAACTGATCGCGCTCTGCCAGCAGCCGCTGGCGCAAGGCGCGGCGCGCGGCACTCGCGGTGTCGGCAGCGGTGGCGGGTGCTTCGTTCACGGAGAGAATGCAGGATGCGAGTGAGGGCAGCGAGGCGAAGCAAACCAGTATATGAGCGGCCCCGCGGCTGGATCGACGTCGCTCTGCTCGTCCTTCTCGGGGCAGTCATCGGCGCCACGTCGTTGCCCCGCGCGGCGCAGGCACAAGACCCGAACGCCACCGTGCTCGACGCCCGCGATGCGTTCCGCAAGCACGATCGGGTCAAGCTCGCCGCACTGCGCGCGCGTGCCCAGGCCGAAGCCAACCCGCTGGCCATGTGGGTCGACTACTGGGAGCTCACCAACCGCATCGGCGAAGCGCAGCAGCCCGAGCTCGCCGCCTTCGCCGATCGCTGGAGCGGCACCTACGTCGAAGACCGGCTCCGCAACGACTGGCTGCGCGAGCTCGGCCGGCGCCGCGACTGGACCAACTTCAACACCGAATTTCCGCGGTTCAGGATGAACGACGACCGCGAGGTCACCTGCTATTCGCTCGTCACCGAGCAGCTCGCGGGCCACGACGTGAAAGCCGCGGGCGCCGCCGCGTGGCAGGCGCAAAAAGACGACGACGATGGCTGCGCCCTGCTTGCCGCGACGCTGTTCGATGCGAAGCAGCTGAGCCCCGCCGATGTCTGGAAGAAGATCCGGCTGTCGCTGGAAGCCAATCGTCTGCGCGCCGCGCGCCAGGCCGCCGGGCTGCTCGGCCCCACGATCGCCGCGAGCGTGGGTGACGTCGTCGACGGACCTGCGAAATATCTGGCGAGAAGGCCGCCGGTCGCGACCCGTGCCGACGCCGAGCTGGCCGCGCTCGCCCTCACCCGCCTGGCCACCACCGACGGCGAATCGGTCGCCGCACTGCTCGTCGATCGCTGGGAAAAGGCCTTGCCCGCCGACCTCGCCGCCTGGGCATGGGCGAGCCTCGCGCGCCAGACCGCGCTGAAGCTTCAGCCCGAGGCGGTCGACCAGTTCATGCGCGCCGAGCGTGCCAATCGCAAGGGCAATCGCGAGATCGAGTTGCCCGACGACCTGCTCGCATGGAAGGTGCGCGCGGCGCTGCGCGCCGACGGCGGCAAGGCGCGCTGGCAGCAAGCCATGCAGGCGATCGACGCGATGACGCCGGCCGAGCAGAAGGAAGCAGCCTGGGTCTACTGGAAAGCGCGCGCCCTGAACGCTCTGGCCAAGGACTCGCAGGACGGCGAGTCCCTTCGCGCGACCAGCCGTGAGCTTCTCTCCGGAATCGCGCAGCAGCTCAACTTCTACGGACAGCTCGCCGCCGAAGACCTCGGCCAGCCGCAGGCCCTGCCGCCCAAGCCGGCGCCGCTCACGCCCGCCGAGCGCGATGGCATCGCCGCGCAGCCGGGCTTTGCCCGCGCCCTGGCGCTGATCGCGATCGGCCTGCGCGGCGAAGGCGTGCGCGAGTGGAATTTCTCGATCCGTGGCCTGAGCGACCGCGAGCTGCTCGCCGCCGCCCAGCTCGCCTGCGACCGCGAAGTCTGGGATCGTTGCATCAACACCAGCGACAAGACCAGGGGCGAGATCGACATGGCGCAGCGCTTCCCGCTGCCGCTCAGGCAGGACGTCTCGACGCGCGCAAAGGAAATCGGCCTCGACCCGGCCTTCGTTTACGGCCTGATCCGCCAGGAATCGCGCTTCCTCATGGACGCGCGCTCGGGCGTCGGCGCCAGCGGCCTGATGCAATTGATGCCGTCGACCGCGAAGTGGACGGCCAAGAAGATCGGCCTGGCCTACACGCCGGGGCAGATCGTCGACCGCGACACCAACCTGCGCCTCGGCAACGCCTACCTGAAGCTGGTGCTCGACGATGTCGGCGGATCGCAGGCGATGGCCGCGGCGGCATACAACGCCGGTCCGGGTCGGCCGCGCAAGTGGCGCGAAGGACCGCTCCTCGAAGCGGCCGTGTGGGCCGAGAACATTCCCTTCCCGGAGACGCGCGACTATGTGAAGAAGGTCCTGAGCAATTCCGCGTACTACGCGCTCGCTCTCGGCGGCAAGGGAACGACTGTCCGCTCGCGGCTCGGCCGGCCGGTCGGCCCGCCCGATCCGAACGCGCCGCCGTTGCTCGACAAAGAACTGCCCTGACGGCCGGCCCGCGCGTGGGCGAGAATCTGCGCTCCCTCACCGCGCCCATGAAGACTCTCCGCCTCCGATGCTCCGCAACTTCCTGATCCTCGGCGGCACCGGCTTCGTCGGCCGCAGCGTCGCCGAAAAGCTCGTCGAGCGAAGCGGCGGCACCGAAGGGCGACTGCGCATCGCGACGCGACGCATCGGCCGGGCCCGCCATCTGCAATTGCTGCCCACCGTCGAGATCGCCGCTGGCGACATCCACGACGAAGCGACCCTCGCGCACATGCTGCGCGGGACCGATGCGGTCATCAATCTCGCCGCCATCCTGCACGGCAGCGAAGCCGAGTTCGAGCGCGTCCACGTGCGCCTGCCGGCGCGACTGGCGCAGGCGTGCAAGGCGGCCGGCGTGCGGCGCGTTGTCCACGTCAGCGCGCTCGGTGCCGCCGCCAACGCGCCGAGCCGCTATCAACGCTCGAAAGCGCGTGGCGAGGAGGCCCTCAAGGCAGCAGGACTCGACCTGACGATCCTGCGCCCTTCGGTGATCTTCGGCGAGCGCGACCGCTTTCTCAACCTGTTCGCGTCGCTGCAATCGATCTTCCCGATCATGCCGCTGGCCAGCGCGAGTGCGCGCTTCCAGCCGGTGTGGGTCGAGGACGTGGCGAGCGCCATCGTCGCCTCGCTCGACGACCCGACCACGATCGGCACGACCATCGAATGCTGCGGCCCGCGCATCTACTCGCTCGAGCAGCTGGTGCGCGCCGCGGGTACCTGGTCGGGCTCGGAGCGGACTGTTCTTTCCTTGCCGGCGGTGATCGGCCGCCTGCAGGCGCTGTTCATGGAGATGCTGCCCGGCACGCCGCTGATGTCGCGCGACAACATCGATTCGATGAAGGTGGCCAACGTCACCAGCGGCAAGCTGCCGGGCCTCGAAAGGCTCGGCATCGAGCCGACGCCGCTCGAAGCGGTGGCGCCGCGCTACCTCGGCCACGTCTCCGGCGAGAAGCGCCTAGAAGCCTGGCGGGCACGGGCACGACGCGGCTAGGCCGACGGATGCGCCGGTGATGCGCCGGGCGCATCGCCGCATTGCGAAAGCGTCACGACTCCGCTGCCAGAGCGCCGCTAGCATCGTCGGCCCGCACGAACAAAGGTCGACCCATGCAGCTCTACATCGGCAACAAGAACTACTCGTCCTGGTCGCTGCGGCCCTGGCTGCTGATGAAGCACGCCGGCATCGCCTTCGAGGAAACCGTGTTGCGCCTGAGCTGGGACGACGACTCGCCGTTCAAGAAGAAGCTGCTCGCGATCGCGCCGTCGGGCCGCGTGCCGCTGCTGGTCGACGACGGCTTCGCGGTGTGGGACAGCCTCGCGATCGCCGAGTACCTGGCCGAGCGCTTTGCCGACAAGCACCTCTGGCCGGCCGACCCGAAGGCACGGGCTCGCGCGCGCAGCATCTGCGCAGAAATGCACTCCGGCTTTGCCGAGCTGCGCAGCACTTTCGGCATGAACATCGAGGCCACGCTGCCCGAAGTCGGCGCGCGGATGCTCCGTGAAAACGCCGGCGCGGCGCGCGACCTGAAGCGGATCGACGCGATGTGGGGCGAAGCGCTGCAAGCGAGTGGCGGGCCGTTCCTGTTCGGCGCCTTCAGCGTAGCCGACGCCTACTTCGCGCCGGTCTGCACACGCATCCGCACCTTCGCGCTGCCGGTCGGGGCCGAGGCCGCGGCGTACGCACGCCGGATCCTCGCCTTGCCGTCCTTCCGCGAGTGGGAAACCGCGGCGCTCGCCGAGCACGACTTTCTCCTCGAAGACGAGCCGTACCGCAGGCCTCCGGCCTGATTGCGCTGCCGCAGCGACCGCTGCGGTACGCTTGCCCATGCGTTCGTACATCGTCGGCGGGGCCGTCCGCGACCGTCTCCTCGGCCTGCCGGTCCAGGATCGCGACTGGGTCGTCGTCGGTGCGACGCCCGAGGAGTTGCGCGCGCTCGGCTACGTGCCGGTCGGCGCCGACTTTCCGGTCTTCCTTCATCCGCAGACGAAGCAAGAATACGCACTGGCGCGCACCGAACGCAAGACCGCACCCGGCTATCGCGGCTTCGACTTCCATGCCTCGCCCGAGGTCACGCTCGACGAAGACCTGCAGCGCCGCGACCTGACGATCAACGCGATCGCCGAAGGTCCGGACGGCGCCTTGATCGATCCCTGGGGTGGCGTGCGCGATCTGGAAGCGAGGCTGCTGCGCCACGTCTCGCCGGCGTTCGCCGAAGATCCGGTTCGCATCCTGCGCGTCGCGCGCTTCGCGGCGCGCTTCACCGACTTTCGCGTCGCTCCCGAAACGAGCGCTCTGATGCGGTCGATGGTCGACAACGGCGAGGTCGATGCGCTGGTTCCGGAGCGCGTCTGGCGCGAGGTGTCGCGCGGACTCATGGAAGAAAGGCCGTCGCGCATGTTCGACGTGCTGCGCGAGTGCGGCGCGCTCGAGCGCGTGCTGCCCGAGGTCGCGCGCCTGTTCGGCGTGCCGCAGCGGGCGGACTATCACCCCGAGGTCGACACAGGTGTTCACCTCATGATGGTCCTGGACATGGCGGCGCGGCTCGACACGCCGCTCGCGGTTCGCTATGCCTGCCTCGGCCACGACCTCGGCAAGGGCACGACGCCGGCCGAGATCCTGCCGCGCCACCTCGGCCACGAAGAACGCAGCGTCGCCCTGGTGCGGCAGATGAGCGAGCGGCTTCGCGTCGACAACGCCTGCCGCGCGCTCGCCGAAGTGACAGCGCGCGAGCACGGCAACGTGCATCGCAGCGGCGCGTTCGGCGCGGCGGCGATCGTGCGCCTGCTCGAGCGTTGCGACGCGCTGCGCCGGCCCGATCGCTTCGCCGACTTGCTGCTCGCCTGCGAGTGCGACGCGCGCGGGCGGCTCGGGCTCGAAGAATCGGCCTATCCGCAGCGCACGCGCCTGCTCGAAGCCTTGCGCCTCGTCGAAGCCATCGACGCGACCCGCGTCGCTGCCGCGGCGGCCGAACACGGCCTGAGCGGCCCGGACATCGGCAAGGCGATCCACGCTGCGCGGGTCGATGCGCTGCGCGGCCTCGCTCCCCTGCCTTAGCCGCCGTTCAGATCCAGTGCCCGATCGCGAAGCCGATCAGGCCGATCAGCACGCTGCTCGCGAACGGAATGAACCAGACCCGCCCTGCGAATCGAAAGCGCAGGTCGCCGGGCAGCCTGCCGAGGCCGAGCTTCTCGAGCCAGGGGCCGATCGCGCTGAAGACCAGCAGCGCGAGAAAGACGATGACGAGCCAGCGGATCATCCCGAGCAGCGCGTTCTAGAGCCGGGGCCGGCGATCGCCGCTCGCGAATCCCATCGGCGCGAAGTCGATGCCTTTGGTGAACGCGATCACCTTGAACAGTTCGCCCATCTCGTGCTCATTGATCAGCATCGCCGCTTCGGCGCGTGCTCTCAGCGACGCGCGCTCCATCAGCTCGACGATGCCGCAGTTCAACAGGAAGCGCGCCTGCGACGTGTAGCCGGCGACACTGAGTCCGCCGTCCTGCGCGGCCATCGCCACACCCGTGAAATCGACGTGCGCGGTGATGTCCTTGACGCCGACGTCGGCGAGCGGGTCGGTGTCCGAGCGATGCTCGCGATGGCACATCAGCGTGCCGCCCGATCGCTGCGGGTGGTAGTACTCGTTCTCGGGAAAACCGTAGTCGATGAAGAAGGCCGCGCCGTGCTCGAGCCGATCGGCCAGGCTGGCGATGAAGGCCTCGGCCTGCGCGTGCGTCTCGGTCGTCGTGTCGGGGGGAAAGATCGCCTCGACCGGCGGACGCAAATCGGTCGGCCGATCGGCCCAGGCGAATGGCCGGTCGCCTTCGCCCTGCGCGACACCGCGATCGAACCACGTCGAGCCGTCGTAGTGAAGCAGGTCGACCGGCATCGCGTCGAGCACTTCATTGCCGATGACGACGCCGCGCATCGTGTCGGGCAGCGCGCCGGGCCAGTCCACGACGGATTCGAACTCGCGCGTCGCCTCCCGTTGCCGCTCCCGCAGTGGTGACGAGAGCTCGACGATCGAGTAGCGGCGCACCCGGCTGCCGAGCGTGCGCAACAACTCGGCGGCCAGCGCGCCGGAACCGGCGCCGAATTCCCACACCTCGTCGCTGCCGCTCGCCTCGAGCGCCTCGCCCACCTGGAGCGCCAGCGCGCGGCCGAACAAGGGCGAAAGCTCGGGCGCGGTGATGAAGTCGCTGCCGGTCTCCGGCATGCGGCCGACGATGGTGCGGCCGCTCGCGTAGTAGCCCAGGCCCGGCTCGTACAAGGCCATCGCCATGAAGCTGCTGAACGGCAGCCAGCCACCGGCCCGGCGGAGGGCGGCGCTGATCCGCGCCTCGAGGGGCGCCGATACACTCTGAAGGTCCGTTTCGGCGTCCATTCCGGGCATTGTAGAAATCGTGTCTTCACCTTCCGTTTCGCCGGCCATCGAGGCGCCGCCGCGGGTCAAGCCCTCGGTCGAGCTCGCCAAGCTCGCCAAGCGCCTGCACGCGCGCGTCGAGCGGGCGATCGCCGACTTCGCGATGATCGAGCCGGGCGACAAGGTGATGGTCTGCGTCTCCGGCGGCAAGGACAGCTATTCGCTGCTCGACATCCTGATCGGCCTGCGCGAGCGCGCCCCGGAACCGTTCGAGATCGTCGCCGTGAACCTCGACCAGAAGCAGCCCGGCTTTCCGGCCGACGTGCTGCCGCGCTACCTGGCGTCGCGCGGCGTCGAGCACCGGATCGTCGAGCAGGACACCTACTCGGTCGTCAAGCGCCTGGTGCCCGAAGGCAAGACGATGTGCAGCCTGTGCTCGCGCCTGCGCCGCGGCGCGCTCTACCGCGTCGCGAGCGAGCTCGGCGCGACCCGGATCGCGCTCGGCCACCATCGCGACGACATGGTGCAGACGCTGTTCATGAACATGTTCTTCGGCGGCCGCATGAAGGGCATGCCGCCCAAGCTCGTCAGCGACGACGGCAGACATATCGTCATCCGACCGCTCGCCTATGTCGCCGAGGCCGACCTCGAACGTTGGGCGACGCATCGCGCTTTTCCGATCATTCCGTGCAATCTTTGCGGCAGCCAGACCCATCTGCAACGCGTCAAGGTCGGCCAGATGCTGCGCGACTGGGAGCGCGAGCAACCCGGCAGGACCGACCGCATCTTCCGGGCGATGGGTGACATCGTGCCCTCGCACCTGATGGACCGGAACCTCTATCCATTTACTTCGCTCCAACCCGCAGGCACGGCAGATGCCGCAGGTGACCGCGCGTTCGACGAAGACGCTCTCGATGCATGCGGGTCCGGACCGCGGACCTCGTTGTCAGTCGTGAGCTTGCCGGACGCGAGCATCGCGCCTCGCAGATCCCCGGGAGATCCGACATGATGAAGCTCATTGCAACCGCTTTCGCGCTGGCCACCCTGGCGGGCTGCGCCACGATCAACAGCGTCGACAGCGACGTCTCCACCTACAGCCACTGGCCGGCCGGCCGCGCGCCGGCAAGCTACGCGTTCGAGCGCCTGCCCTCGCAGCAGGCGCACCCGCAGCACGCGCAGGTGCTGGAAGACTCGGCGCGGCGCGCCATCGAAGGCGCGGGCTTCGTGGCCGCGGCGGAGGGCGCGGCGCCCGACGTCAGCATCCAGCTCGGCGCGCGCATCACCGAAACCGACCGCTCGCCCTTCGACGATCCGTTCTGGTACGGGCCCGGTGGCCCGTTTCACCGGCCATTCGTGTACGGCCGCTTCGGACGGCCGTTCTGGGGTCCACGCTACGGCTATTGGGGCCCCGGCTACGACCTGCCTTACTACGAGCGTGAAGTGGCCGTCCTGATTCGCGACAAGAAGAGCGGCGAGCCGCTTTACGAAGCCCGGGCCAACAGCGACGGCACGTCGGCCGCGGTATCGACCCTGCTGCCCGCCATGTTCAGTGCGGCCCTCAAGGACTTTCCGAACGGCGGCGCGACGAACCCGCATCGCGTACGCACCGCGACGTCGAACTGAGCCCGACCGTCACGTCGACGCCACGACGGCCAGGGCGCGCAGATCGTCTTCGTATTCCTTCAGCTTTTCCGCCGCGATGCGGCGCTGCTCGGTCGTCGTGCGGTTGTGCAAGGCTGACGCGAAGCTGCAGTTGTAGTCGATCAGGGTCTCGGCATAGCGGCGGTAGTTCTCGCGCGGCGAGCGGTCGAGCCGCTGCACGTAGGCGCGCACCTCCGCGTCGGCCATGGCGGGCGTGGCGCGGTTCGAAGCCAGTCGGCGAATCATGGCCAGCGCATCCTGCTGCCGGCGCAGCCGCTCCGAATACGCGAGCTCGCCGTCCCACGGGGAGCGCGCGACCGACTGTGCGACGAACGCGCGTTGCGCGTCGTCGAGCCGGCCGTAGAACATCTCGGCGCGCTCGACCTCGCGCTTGACCGCCGCCTTGCGCCGCTTGGCGGGCTCGCGATGCAGGAAGTCGTCGCGGAAGTCTTCGTTCTTCTCGGCGTAGCGCTTCTCGATGTTGGCGATCTGCTGCGTGCTGAGCGTCGGCAGCACTTCGGCCAGGATCGGCGCTGCCCGCTCGAAACCGGTGTCGATGCGAGCCCGGATGTCGCCGGCCCAGGCGCACATGCGCTCGGGCGTCACGGGCGCCGGCACTTCGGCCCGCGCCCGCGCCAGCAGATCGGCGTAGTCGACGAGCTGGGTGCGGCGATGCCAGGCGAACCAGTCGTCGAGGGCGCCGCGCACGCGCAGCGATTGAGCGTCGTTGAAGTCGACGTAGCTGTCGAGCCAGCGAAAGACGATCGGGCTGGCCTGGCCGTAGCCGATCTTGATGGCCATGCCGCAGCCGGACAAGGCGACAGCCACCGCCAGCAGCGCCGCAATAATCATGGGCCGACAAAGACGGCGCGAAACAGGTGGCGGCATGGTGATGTTGAACGTCGTGATCATGGCAGCGGGCAAGGGAACGCGGATGCGCTCGGCGCGGCCGAAGGTCTTGCACACGCTCGCCGGCCGCCACTTATTGCAGCATGTTCTCGATGCCGCCACCGGACTGGGGGCGTCGCGGACGATTGTCGTCACCGGATCCGGTGCCGCCGAGGTCGAGCGCGCCACGGCGCAACCGGGCCTCGCCTTCGTCAGGCAGGAGCCGCAACTCGGCACCGGCCACGCCCTGCAGCAGGCGGCGCCGCTGCTCGACGCCGCGGGCACGACGCTGATCCTGAATGGCGACGTGCCGCTGATCGAGGCCGAGACGCTTCGGGCGCTGGTGGCTGCCAGCGGTGGCGAGCGGCTCGCGCTGCTCACCATCGCGCTGGCGGATCCGAAGGGCTACGGCCGGGTCGTGCGCCGCGACGTCGCGGGCAGCGACGCCACGATCGAAGCGATCGTCGAAGACAAGGACGCGACGGCTGCGCAGCTCGACATCGCCGAGGTCTACACCGGCGTGATGGCGGCGCCGACGGCCGCGCTCAAGCGCTGGCTCGCCGCCTTGCGCAACGACAACGCGGCCCGGGAGTACTACCTGACCGACGTGGTCGGCCTGGCCGTCGCCGCGGGAACGCCCGTGGTCGGCGTTGCCGCGTCGAACGAGACCGAAGTGCTGGGCGTCAACAGCGCGTCGCAGCTCGCCGATCTCGAACGACGTTTTCAAAGACGCGCGGCAACGCGATTGATGAGCGAGGGCGTTCGCCTCGCCGACCCGGAGCGCTTCGACCTGCGCGGCGACCTGCGCTGCGGCAGCGACGTCGAGATCGACGTCGGCTGCATCTTCGAGGGCGCGGTCGAGCTGGGCGACGAGGTCCGGATCGGTGCGCACTGCGTCGTCCGCAATGCCCGCATCGCCGCGGGCGCGGTGATCCAGCCGTACACCCACATCGACGGCGGCACACGCGGCGCGAGTGTGGGCACGAACGCGACGGTCGGTCCGTTCGCGCGATTGCGCGCCGGCGCCGAGCTCGGCGCCGACGTGCACATCGGCAACTTCGTCGAGGTCAAGAACTCGACATTGGGTCGCGGCGCCAAGGCCAACCACCTCGCCTACCTCGGCGACGCGGACGTCGGCGAGCGCGTCAACTTCGGCGCCGGGAGCATCACCGCCAACTACGACGGCGCGAACAAGTTCCGCACGACGATAGGTGCCGACGTGCACATCGGCAGCAACGTCGTGCTGGTCGCGCCGGTGAACATCGGCGAAGGCGCAACGATCGGCGGCGGCTCGACGATCTCGAACGACGCGCCGGCGGGTCAACTCACGGTCGCGCGCGCGCGCCAGACCAGCCTGGCCGGATGGAAGCGGCCGACCAAGAAACGCTGACCGTTCGCCAACGACTCAGCCGAGCGCGCTGACGGCCCGGCACAGGTCGGCCCAGGCCTTGGCCTTGTCCACCGGGTGGCGCAACAGGTAGGGCAACGCGAAGGTCACGACGACCGGCACGCCGCCGCGCTCGTGCAGGCGCTCGCGCAGCCGTCCTGGCGGCTCGTCGAGGCCCAGCACGACGCTCGCGGCAGCTCGGCCGAAGGCGAGGATGCAGCGCGGGCCGACGCGGGCCATCGCCTCGTCGAGATCGACCGGCCGGCCCACGCCGATCGGCAGATGGCAGGCACGCCCTTCTCGCCCGGGCGAGGTGCGCGAGACCTGGATCGCATGGAGCATGTTGTCGAGCAGGCGCTCGTGTTCGGCGGCGGCCGAAGGGTCGCCCGCCACATCGAAAGGCTCGCCGACCAGCAGCCAGTCGGCGGCGGCCAATGTCGGCAGCGCGCCCGGCCCGAGCGCGGGAGCGGTCGGGGCGGGTCTGTCACGCGGCGCCTCGTGGCGCACGACGGACACCGTCGCGGCGGAGCGCCCCTCCGCCACGAACGGCGGCGTTTCCTCCACCACCAGGGCTTCGTCACCGGCCGCGGCCATGCCTTCCGCCGCAGACGCCTCGCGCGACCAGACGCGAATGCCCATCTCGCGCAGCATCGCGATCTGGCGCTCACTCCAGCGCATCGAGACCCCGCGCCGCGTGGAGAACCAGGCTCATGACGACGGCGTCTTCGCGTGCACCTGCCGGCGCCGGGTAATAGCCCTTGCGCATGCCGACCCGGGTGAAGCCGAGCCGCAGATAGGTCGCCTGTGCGTCGAGGTTGGCTTCGCGCACTTCGAGCCAGATCCGCTCGTCGCCTTGCGCGCGGCACAGCGCTGCCAATGCGCCGAGCAGGCGCCGGGCATGGCCGCGCCGCCGCGCCACCGGTGCGACCGTGATGTTGAGCAAGTGCATCTCGCCTGCACCGCGCATCGCCACGCAATAGGCGATCAGCTCACCGCCGCTGCCGTTGAGCGTCCACGCGATGTAGCCGGCGGCCAGCGAATCGACGAAATTGCCGCGCGTCCAGGGAAACGGATAGACCACGGCTTCGAGCGCGACGACGCCGTCGAGCGCGGCCAGCGTCATCGGCCGCACCACCGGTCCGGCCAATCCGCTCGTCGCCGCCTTCGGATTCGCGCTCACTGCGGCACCCCGCGGCCTTCGGCCGAAGCAGCCACGCTCGCAACCTGCGCCGCGCGCGATGCTTCACGCTCGCGCGTCGTCGAGGCGACCTTGTCGCGCACATAGAGCGGGAGCGCCCGTGCCGGGTCGACGGCAGCGCCGTCGCGCCAGCCGCTTTCGGCCAGGGCCAGCAGCGCGTCGCCGCCGGCCCGCGCTTCGGGGAAGCAGCGCGCAGCGCCGGTCTCCAGGCGCGTGCCGAATGCAAGCAAGGCATCGCCGGCAACGGCCTCGGGCGGCGCGTCGCGCCAGCGGGCAAGAAGCTGGTCGCAGTCGGTCAGCGCCGGCGCCACCAGCGTGGTCCAGCGATCGGCGTCGAAGCTGCACTCCGCGGCGTAGATCTGATTCATGCGCGCGTCGATCGCCGCCCAGACGCGAAACCGCGGCGCACCAGAACGCGCATCCTCGGCCACCGCGAGCAGGCTGTCGATCGGCAGCACCGGCTTGCCCGCGCCGAAAGCCAGCCCTTGCGCCACCGAGCAGGCGGTACGCAGCCCGGTAAACGCGCCCGGGCCACGACCGAAGGCGATCGCATCGAGATGGTTCAGGCCGAGGCCGGCCTCGGCGAGCAGGCCGAGGATCTCCGGAACGAGCGCCGCCGAGGCCCTGGCGCCGCCCGGGGCGCCGTGCGACCAGCGGCGGTCGCCGTCGGAAAGCGCAATCGTCATGCGTTCGCTGGCCGTGTCGAATGCGAGCAGAGTCGTCATGCGTCGCCGAAAGCCTGGGTCTGTCGCGGCGCCATCGCAGGAGTTTAGCGGCGCCCCGACGAGCACGAGGGCCATGCAATGATGGTGTCCATGAAGCCGCGCCCCCCCAGACGCCTTTGTGTCCTCATGCTCGCACTGGTCGTGAGTGGAGCACCCGCGCTGGCTGCACCGCGCAACACCGTTTCCGAAAACGCGCCGCGTGCCTTGCCCGCAGAGGTCCAGGCCTCGCTGGACCACTTCGGCGTGCCGCACGAAGCGATGGTCGCCTGGGTCGAGGAGGTCGGCGCGATCCGCGCCCGGCTCGTCTGGCAGCCCGACCGGCCGGCCAACCCGGCCTCGCTGATGAAGCTGGTCACGACCTACGCCGGACTCGAACTGCTGGGCCCGGCCTTCACTTGGTCGACGCCGGTCTGGCTGCAGGGAACGATCACCGACGGCGTGCTCAGCGGCAACCTCGTGATCAAGGGCACGGGCGATCCGAAGCTCGTGCTCGAGCGAATGTGGCTGCTGATGCGCCGCGTGCAGCAGGCGGGCGTGCGCGAGATCCGCGGCGACATCGTCGTCGATCGCAGCGCCTTCACGCCGGACGACGCGAACCCGGCCGATTTCGACGGCGAGCCGCTGCGCCCGTACAACGCGGGCGCCGACGCCCTGCTTCTCAACTACCGATCGGTGCTGATGACGATCACGCCCGACGCGGCGCGCGGCATCGCCACCGTGGGCGTCGATCCGCCGCTCGCGGGCGTGCGCGCCGACAGCACCGTGGCGCTGATCGGTGGGCCGTGCGACGACTGGCGCGGCGCGCTCAAGGGCGACTTCGCGGACCCGACGCGGCTGGCCCTGCGCGGCGCTTTCCAGGCGAGCTGCGGCGAAAAGGTGCTGGCCATCGCTTACGCCGACCCCAAAAGCTATACCGAGCGCGCCCTGGTCGGCATGTGGCAGGAGCTCGGCGGCAGGATCACGGGCGGCTATCGCGAGGGCACGGCACCGGCCACGCCGCCGACCTTCGAGCTGCGCTCGCCGCCGCTCGCCGAAGTCGTTCGCGACATCAACAAGCTGAGCAACAACGTCATGGCGCAGCAGCTCTTCCTCACGCTCGGCGCGACCCAACGCGGTGCCGGCACGCCCGATGCGGCGCGCGAGGTGGTGCGGCAATGGCTGCGCGCGCGCGCCGGCAGCGGCTCGGCCGGCAGCGTCATTTCCAATGGCTCGGGCCTTTCGCGCGACTCACGGCTCACCGCGCGCACTTTCGCCCGCCTGCTGCAGGCCGCATGGGCCAGCCCGGTGATGCCAGAGCTGATGAGCTCGCTGCCGGTGGCCGGTGTCGACGGCACGCTGCGCAAGTACAAGGGCGGACCCGGCCGCGCACACCTGAAGACCGGAACGCTCAATGGCGTGGTCGGCATCGCCGGCTACGTGCTCGGCGATTCCGGACGTCGCTACGTCGTCGTCGCGATCGTCAACCACCCGAAGGCCGAATCGGCGCGGCCGGCGCTTGAGGCGCTGGTCGAATGGACCGCCGACGATGCGGCGGTTCCTGCGCTGCCCGCGCGGCGGCCCTGACGGGCAGACGCGTCGCGACCCATCAACTCAGAACGGGTTGTTCCTGGCCCGCGATGCCGCGAGATTGCCGAGAGACAGCTGGCCCCCGGCGGACAGATGGCGGTCGTCGGCCCACAGGTAGGAAGTGGGCGTGGCGCCGTCGACGAGCGTCAGGTTGGTGCAGTCCAGGATCGACGGCGGAACGAGCGTCGACCGGCTCAGATCGCAAGCACCCATCGTCGTGTTCGTGAATCCGTTGAGCCCATTGAACTTTGCGACCGACTCGACCAGCTCGTCCATCAGCACGAGACCGATGCGCCGGCCGTCGTTGACCATGGTCGCGCGCAACGAGTCGTTGTAGCTCTTGGTCAGGCGGAGGATGAGCTGCTGGCGATCGGTATCGACGTGAGCCGCCTGTTCGGTCACCGCGTAGGGCGAAAAGCCGACATCGGGGATCGTCGAGACGATCACCTTCGCGCCCATGTCGGCGAGCCGATTGACCTGGTTGCCGGCCTCGACGCCCGCCGCCCTGACGTTGGCGGTGAGCTGGACCTCGCTGACCGCGGGATATTGGGCGTACTGGTTGAGGACGTCGTTGGCACCCACCAGCACGGTCACCAGGTCGGACGGCTGGAATCCGCTTTCCGCGAGCTGCGCATCGATCTGCGAGGCGAGGTCAGCGGCCTGGGCGCCGAAGGTGGCACGGATCCGGCTCTCGGGGTTGGTCACGAGCGTGGGCCCGGGGTTGCATTGCGGAAAGACGAGAACGCCGAAGTTGTTGGCGATGGTCTGGATCCAGAGCGGGCTGCTGACGCAGGTCAGCGTGCCGTTGGCGTCGACAGCGTTGATGCTGTATTTGCTGCCGTTGCCGTCGCCGCGGCTGTCGACGATGAGGCTGGTCTCGTCACCGAAAGCGATGATGCGCGTGGGTTGGAAGTCGTTCGTCGACGTGCCGCCGCCGCAGGATGCAGCCAGCACCGCCACCACCAGCGCGCCGCAGACCAACGCCGCACGGCGCACTTCACTCGCATTCAGTCTCATTCATCGCTCCAGGGAAACAGGGGGATCAAGTCGCCGCGGCGCGGCTGAGCCGGTCGCGTACACCGTCCCATTCGGGACCGGGCGGCGGCTCCTCGACCCAGATCAGATGCACGCCGGTGCTGTCGAGTTCGCGCAGGACGGCAAACAATTCGTGCGCCGCCTGCTCCGGCCGGGCCGGCATGCGCCGGTGGCGAACGCCTGTCGCCACGCCCGAAGGCACCGAACGGGAATATACCGCCAGCTTCAAGGGGTCCGATCCCAGCACGTCGAGTGCGGTCTTGAGCATGGGCGTCGACATCAGGCGCAGCCTGGCGCGTGGGGCGTAGTGGGCGAGCAGCGTGCCTGGCGCGGGCGGTGACGTGGCGTCGGGCGCGCCGAGCGGCACGCCGAGGGCGGCGGCGATGCGCTCGCTGGTCAGGACGCCGGGGCGCAGCAAGGCCGGCCGTTCGCCCGAGCAATCGACGATCGCCGACTCGATGCCGAGCCGGGTCGCGCCGCCGTCGAGCACCAGCAGGTCGGCGCCGAACTCCTCCACGACGTGGGCGGCGGTGGTCGGGCTGATCCGTCCGAACCGGTTCGCGCTCGGTGCCGCGATGCCGTCAACGCCGGCCTCGCCTGCCGCGACCAGCAGCGCATGAGCTACCGGATCGGCCGGGCAGCGCAGGCCGATCGTCGCCAGGCCGGCGGCGGCGGCCGCGGCGATGTCGGGCAGGCGGCGCACGATCACGGTGACCGGTCCCGGCCAGAACGCTTCGATCAGCCGCTCGGCCAGCGGCGAGAGCTCGCCGAAACGACTGGCTTCGGCGCGGCCGGCGACGTGGACGATGAGCGGATGCCCGGCCGGCCGGCCCTTCAGCGCGAAGATCTTCGCGACCGCAGCGTCGTCGTCGGCACGCGCGCCGAGCCCGTACACCGTCTCGGTCGGAAACGCGACCAGATCGCCCGCGGCCAGACGGCTTGCGGCTTGGCCGATCGCGGCGCTGTCATGTCCGTCGAGGATCACGCCTCACCAACTTTCGATGCCAAGGATGGCGGCGGCCGTGGCTGCATGGGCTTCGGCTGCCTCGGCGCTCGCCGCGGTCAGGGTCAGATGACCCATCTTGCGACCGGCCCGTGCCGCGCTCTTGCCGTAGAGATGCAGATGCGCTCCGGGCAAGGCGAGGATGCGATCCCAGGCCGGCTCGATCGGCAGTACGCCGCCTTGCCGAAACCACAGATCGCCGAGCAGGTTGAGCATCACGGCCGGCGAATGCAGGCGTGGTTGCACCAGCGGCGCGCCGGTCATGGCACGCACCTGGAGGTCGAACTGCGAAAGGTCGCAGGCGTCGATGCTGTAGTGGCCCGAGTTGTGCGGCCGCGGCGCCATCTCGTTGGCCACCAGCGCGCCATCGGCGAGCACGAAGAATTCGACACAGAGCACGCCGACGTAGTCGATCGCCCCGGCGATCCGCCGCGCCAGCGCGATCGCGCCGTTAGCGATCTCGACGCCGACTGCGCGTGCTGGAACGCGGGTGATCGCGAGGATGCCGTCGCGATGGATGTTCTCCTGGACCGGCAGCGCAACGATCTCGCCGTCGGCGCTGCGCCCGACGATGACGCTGATTTCGGCCGCGAGCGGCAAGCGCTTCTCGAGCACGCAGGCGACGCCGCCCAGCTCGTCGAAAGCGAGCACCAGTCCGGCGCGATCGGCAACGCGGCGCTGGCCCTTGCCGTCGTAGCCGAGACGCGATGTCTTGAGGATGCCGGGCAGCAGGTCTTCCGCGACGCCGTCCAGGTCGGCCGCCCGGGTCAGCACCGCGTGCGGCGCACACGCGACTCCGGCCCGCGCGAAGGCCGCCTTTTCCGCAGCGCGGTCCTGGCAGATCGCGACCGCGGCGGCGCCGGGCGCGACCGGCCGGGTCCGGGCGAGCGTCTGCAGCGCTTCGGCCGGAACGTTCTCGAACTCGGTGGTGATCGCAGCGCACGTCGCGGCGAGCCGGGCCAGGCCTTCGGCGTCGAGATAGGCGGTGCGGATGTGCTCGTCCGCGACCGCCCCCGCGGGACTCGCTGAATCGGGGTCGAGCACGGTGACGCGATAGCCGCTCCGCTGCGCGGCGTGCGCGAACATGCGGCCGAGCTGACCGCCGCCAACGACGCCGAGCATCGCGCCGGGCGCGATGAACACGCCCGCGTCCTTGCCTGCGCCGCTCACTTCAAATCGGCCGACATCGCCCTCGCCGCGTCGGTCTGCCGGGCCCGAAAGGCCTCGAGCTTCGCGCGCAATCCGGGATCGTCGTTGGCCAGCATCGCGACCGCGAACAGCGCGGCGTTGCTCGCGCCCGCGCTGCCGATCGCGAAGGTCGCGACCGGGAGGCCGCGCGGCATCTGCACGATCGAGTAAAGGGAATCGACGCCTTGCAGGTGCCGGCTTGCGACCGGCACGCCGAGCACCGGCACCGTGGTCTTGGCGGCCAGCATGCCGGGTAGGTGGGCGGCACCGCCGGCCCCGGCGATGATCGCCTTCAGGCCGCGCGCGGCCGCGCCTTCGGCGTAGGCGAACATCTCGTCGGGCATGCGATGCGCCGAGACGACGCGCGCTTCATGCGCGATGCCGAACTCGGCGAGAATCTCGGTAGCGGCGCGCAGGGTTTCCCAGTCGCTGCTGGAGCCCATGACCACACCGACGACCGCGGGGGCGCTGCTCACTGCGTCGCTTCCGATGGCTGGGGGATGGCTTGAATTGTAGGCGGCACGCCGTCAACTGCCTGGCCCCGACCGCCCCGCCGTTCTTCCCTTTCCCTAAGCCCACACCCCATGCAGGACATCACCCAGCAGAACTTCGAAGCCGAGCTCATCAACGCCTCGCTCGCGCAGCCGGTGCTGCTCGACATCTGGGCCGAGTGGTGCGGCCCTTGCAAGACGCTCGGCCCGATCCTCGAAAAGCTCGAGCTCGACTACGCCGGCCGCTTCAAGCTCGTCAAGCTCGACGCCGATGCCGAGCCCGAGATCGCGCAGCAGCTCTCGAAGATGTTCGGCGTGCGCAGCATCCCGTTTTGCGTGCTGTTCTCCGCCGGGCAGCCGGTCGACGGCTTCGTCGGCGCGCTGCCCGAGGGAGAGGTCCGCAAATTCCTCGACAAGCACGTGCCCAGCGCCGACGAACAGGCCGCGCAGGACGACCTGCTCGAAGCGGAAGAGTTGCTCGCCGAAGGCGACAGCGATACCGCGATCGACAAGCTGCAGGCCGCCATCGCCACCAACCCGGCCAACGACACGGCCCGCTACGACTACCTGCGTGCCCTTCTCGGCGTCGGCCGCGTCGACGATGCGCGCAAGGCCTACGAGCCGGTCGCCGGCAACGTCGCCCTCGACGCGCGCCTGGCTGCCGCCGGCCATTGGCTCGCAGCGATGGAAGTCGCGCCGACGGCCCGTCCTCGTGACGCGCTGGCCGCTGCGCTCGAGACGAACAAGCGCGACTTCGACGCCCGCTTCGAACTGGCGCAGTCGCATTTCGCGAAGAGCGAGTTCGCCGAGGCGATGGACCAGCTGCTCGAGATCGTGATGCGCGACAAGGCCTGGAAAGACGGCCTGGCGCGCAAGACCTACGTCGCGATCCTCGAAGTCATGAGCAAGCCGGCGAAGGCCAAGGCCGATGCCGCGGCGCCGAAGGGCACGCTCGAGGTGGCCGGCAAGATGGCGACGACGCCGGGTGATCCGGTCGTCGACGCCTATCGGCGCAAATTGAGCATGGCGCTGTTCTGAAGCGAGACCGCGGTCGGGCCGCAACGGCCCGCCACTGTCGGTCTAGCGCATGAGGATCGTCGACACCGCCTGGTAGGTGCTTGCGGTCTTGGTGACCACTTCTGCCGGCAGCGTAGGCGCCGGCGGCCGCTTGCCCCAGGGCTGGCCGTCGATGCGCACGCTCTCCAGCCAGTCACGCACGAACTGCTTGTCGTAGCTCGGCGGGTTCGACCCTTCGACGTAACGATCCGCGGGCCAGAAGCGTGAGGAGTCGGGCGTCAGCACCTCGTCCATCAGCGTCAGCGTTCCCGCATCGTCGAGGCCGAACTCGAACTTGGTGTCGGCAATGATGATTCCCTTGGCAAGCGCGATCTGCGCGGCCTCGCTGTAGAGGCGGATCGCCGTATCGCGCACCTTGGCGGCCAGCTCGGCGCCGATCGTGTCGCTGGCGCGCTCGAAGTCGATGTTCTCGTCGTGGTCGCCCATCTCCGCCTTGGTTGCGGGCGTGAAGATCGGCGCCGGCAGCTTCGACGCGTTGCGCAGTCCCGGCGGCAAGGGCACGCCGCAGACGCTGCCGCTCTGCTGATATTCCTTCCAGCCGCTGCCCGCGAGGTAGCCGCGCACGACCGCTTCGATCGGCAAGGGCCTGAGCCTCTTCACGAGCATCGAGCGGCCGCGCACCTGCTCGCGCTCGTCGTCGGCAACGACGCTCTCCGGGTCGTCTCCGGTCAGGTGGTTGGGAACGACATGCCCAAGCTTGGCGAACCACCAGAGCGCCATCTGCGTCAGCACCCGGCCCTTGCCCGGAATCGGCCCGTTCATGACGACGTCGAAGGCGCTCAGCCGATCGCTCGCGACCATCAGCATGCGGTCGGCGCCGACCGCGTAGTTCTCGCGCACCTTGCCGCGCGCGATCAGCGGCAGCGAGTGGAGACGGCTTTCGAAAAGCGGCGCTTCCTCGCCGGCAGGAGCCGCCATCACACCACCGTCTGCGCCAATTCGCCCTGCGCGTAGCGCTTCGCGACGTGCGTCAGCGACTGCGCCGTGATCTTGCCGGCCTGGCCTTCGCAGCCGAACTGCACATAGCGCTCGCGACAGATCACCTTTGCCGCCTCGCGCGCGGGCTTGAGGAAGTCGCGCGGGTCGAACTTCTCCGGGTTCTCGGCCAGGTACTTGCGGACCGCCGCGGTCATCGCCAGGCGGATGTCGGTATCGATGTTGATCTTGCGCACGCCGTGCTTGATCGCTTCCTGGATCTCCTCGACCGGCACGCCGTAGGTTTCCTTCAGGCTGCCGCCGTACTGGCGGATCACCGCGAGCAGATCCTGCGGCACGCTCGACGAGCCGTGCATCACGAGATGCGTGTTCGGAATCCGGCGATGGATTTCCTTGATGCGGTCGATCGCCAGGATGTCGCCCGTGGGCTTGCGGGTGAACTTGTAGGCGCCGTGGCTGGTGCCGATGGCGATCGCCAGGGCATCGAGCTGGGTGCGCTTCACGAAGTCGGCGGCCTGCTCGGGGTCCGTGAGCAGCTGCTCGCGGGTCATCGTCGCTTCGGTGCCGTGGCCGTCTTCCTTGTCGCCGCGCATCGTCTCCAGAGAGCCGAGGCAGCCGAGCTCGCCCTCGACCGTGACGCCCCGCGCGTGCGCCATGTCGACGACCTTCTTGGTCACGTCGACGTTGTAGTCGTAGCTGGCGATCGACTTGCCGTCGGCCTCGAGCGAGCCGTCCATCATCACCGACGAGAAGCCGAGGTCGATCGCGCTCTTGCAGACGTCGGGGCTCTGGCCGTGGTCCTGGTGCATGACCAGCGGCACCTTCGGCCACGACTCGAGCGCCGCCTCGATCAGGTGCTTGATGAAGGGCTCGCCGGCGTATTTGCGCGCGCCGGCGCTGGCCTGCAGGATGACCGGCGCGCCGACCTCGTCGGCCGCCGTCATCACCGCCTGGATCTGCTCGAGGTTGTTGACGTTGAAGGCGGGAATGCCGTAGCCGTGTTCGGCGGCATGGTCGAGCAACTGGCGCATGGAGACGAGAGGCATGGCGATTCCTGCTGGAGAAGGCGAAGAGGGCAAATTCTAGAAGCCTTGTCTGGCCGGCACGCGCCCTGCCGGGTATCCGCACGACCCGCACCGTAGGATCCGCTCGAATGAACCACGCCAGCATCACCGCCGCCCGCGACCACTGGCAATGGCGCGGCCGTGGCCGGCCGCCGTTCGCGGTTCTGCCCGGCCCGGGCCAGACCTCGGTCTGGGACTTCCCACGCCCGCCCCGGCTCGAGCCCGACGCACGCGAGGTCGAGATCCGCTGGGGAGGGCGCGAGGTGGCACGAACGCGGCGCGCCGTCCGCGTCCTGGAAACGGCGCATCCGCCGAGCTTCTACCTCCCCTGGGACGACGTCGACCGGGACCTCCTCCGGTCGGCGCCCCGGCACGTCTTTCTGCGAATGGAAAGGCCCGGCGAGCTACTGGTCGCTGGTCGACGGCGAGCACCGGCTCGATGCGGTCGCCTGGAGCTACCCCCGACCGCTGGCCGGCGCCGAAGCGCTGGCCGGCTGCGTCGCCTTCTACCCGCGCGACCTCGACTGCCGTGTCGATGGCGCCGCCGTGCTGCCCCAGCCCGGCGGCTTCTACGGAGGATGGGTCACGCCGGAGCTCACCGGGCCGTTCAAGGGTGAGCCCGGAACCACGGGCTGGTGAGGTGAGTGTGTGATCGGCGCCGGCACTCGTCTTTCTTGATGGTCGCCCGGCCCGACCCGACGGCTTGCCCCTGAGTCAGAACACCGCGTGGTCGCCGCGTTCGGCCGCGACCTCGCCACGCACCAGCTTCGCGTAGTAGTCGAACAGCGTCTCGCTGCCGGTCGAGGGCGTCGCCGCCGCGTCGTAGCGGCCGGTCGACGGGTCGAGCACGAGCATCGACTCGGTGGCGTAGTAGCGACCGATGCGCGCGAGCTCGGCCTTCGCCGCCAGCGCGGGCAAGACACGGCCGGCGGCGCCGAGCACGCCGACGATGCCGTCCAGCAGCGCCACCGACACATGCCGGAAGCGCGGCGACCGTCCGAGCAGCGCGAACAGGTGCTCGCCCTGCTGGCGCGGCGTGATCGCCTCGCCCGGGCCGCCGATCGGCAGCACGCGGTTGCGCCGGGCGTCGTCGTCGAGGCAGTCGGCGAGGTAGGCGCCAAGGTCGTCGTCGCCGATGGGCTTGCAGGCGGTGAGCGTGCCGTCGCCGAAGACGAGGAACGGCCGGCCTTTCCGCACCCGCTCCACCTGGCCCGACAGCGACTTGAAGAAGGCCGTCGGCCGCACGATCGAGTACGCGAGCCCGGACCCGGCGAGCATCCGCTCGCAGGCCAGCTTGGCGTGCTGGAACGCGAGCCGCGGCTTCTGCACGCAGAGGGCGGAAAGCAGCACGACCTGCGCCACGCCGGCCTCGCGGGTGGCCTCGATCGCCTGCACGGTGGCGCGGTGGTCCAGGGCCCAGGCATCGGCCGGCGCGCCGGTGCGAGACGCCAGGCAGGACATCAGCGCATCGAAGCGCTCGCCGCGCAGGCCCTCGGTCTTCAGCGAGGCGGGATCGCGGACGTCGCCGAAGCGCACCTCGGCACCGGCGAGCAGGCGCCGGCTCGCCTCTGCCGAAAGCGAGCCGCCGACGCCGGCACGCGGGCGGACGAAGCACACGACCTCGTGACCACGCTGTACCAGCGCACGCACGGTGGCACGGCCGATCGTGCCGGTGGCGCCGATCACGAACACGCGACGCGGCCGTGGCGACGGCGGGGCGGGAGCGGGTGCAGGCGGGACAGACATGTCGTAAGGGGCAGGCGGCAGTGCAGCCATCGGCGCCGGGGCGAGGATAAGTCGCCGGTACGATGCTCCAACTCGGCATCGCCGTGGGAACCCCGATGAAGCAGCTCGACACTCCGACACGCGCGCCCGGGAGCCCTTCATGACCGGCCGTGCCTGGTGGAGGCGCGGCCTGAAGGCGCTGCACGAGATCGCCGCCATCCTCGGCGGCGGCGGCTTGGCGGCCTGCCTGGTCATCGGCCTCACGGCCGACGCCGCATCGCCGGCCGAGTTCGCCGTCGCCCGGCAGGCCATCGCCGCCATCGCCCGCTACGTCCTGGTGCCCTCGCTGGCGGTGGTGCTGGTGACCGGCATGCTCGCGATCGCCGCCACGCGCGCCTTTCACGATGCCGGCTGGGCGTGGGTCAAGGCGCTGCTCGGCCTCAGCGTTTTCGAGGCCACGCTGGTCACGGTCGGCGCCAGCACCCGGCAGGCGGAGCTCGCGGCGGCAGACCCCGGCCTGCTCGCCTCGATGCTGCATTCGGAGCGCAATACCTTGTGGCTGCTGCTCGCGCTCACCGCCGCCAACGTCGTGCTGGCGGTGTGGCGGCCGCGGCTCGTGGTGAAGGTCCGCTAGGCCGGCGCGCCGGCGTCGACCCGTCCCGGCACGTTTCCCGGAATACGGCCATGACCCTGCTGCTCGCCGCCCTCGTCGAGGCTTCCGCCAGCGCCGCCGGGACGTCGAGCCGGCTCGCCAAACGCGACGCCATCGCCGCGGTCCTGCGTGGCGCCTCGGCAGAGGAGGTCGAGATCGCCGTCGCCTGGCTCGCGGGCGAAGCGCGCCAGGGTCGGATCGGCGTCGGCTGGGCGACTCTGGCGACGCTGCGTGGCACGCCCGCCGCCGACCCCGGGCTGACCTTGCACGAGGCCGACGCCGCGCTCGGCGAGGTCGCTTCCGCGTCGGGCAAGGGCTCGGCCGCGACGCGTAGCGCCCGGCTGCGCGAGCTCTTCACGCGCGCCACGGCCGCCGAGCAGGACTTTCTCGTGCGCCTGCTCGTCGGCGAGCTTCGGCAGGGCGCGCTCGAGGGCGTGATGCTCGACGCGGTGGCCTCAGCCGCGGGCGTGCCGGTGGCTGAAGTGCGCCGCGCCGCGATGGTCACCGGCAAGCTCGGCGAGGTCGCGCGCACGGCGATGGCCGAAGGCGCGGCCGGGCTCGCGCGCTTCGCCGTCGCCCTGCACCGCCCGGTGCAGCCGATGCTCGCGACGCCGGCCGACGACATCGCCGATGCGATGGCCCGGCTCGGCACGGCCGCGCTCGAATGGAAGGTCGACGGCGCACGCGTGCAAGTGCACAAGGCCGGCGGCGAGGTCAAGGTCTACACGCGTGCACTGAAGGACGTGACCGGGTCGGTGCCCGAGATCGTCGAGGCGCTGCAAGCACTGCCCGGACAAGAGCTGATCCTCGACGGCGAGGCCGTGGCGCTGGCCGCCGACGGCTCGCCGCAGCCGTTCCAGGTGACCATGCGCAGGTTCGGCCGCAAGCTCGACGTGGAGCGCATGCGCGCCGAGCTGCCACTCGCGGTCTACTTCTTCGACTGCCTGCACGTCGATGGCGCATCGTTGCTCGACAGGCCGGCGCGCCAGCGCTTCGACTCACTCGCCGCGGCGCTGCCGGCGGCGCTCGTGATCCCGCGCATCGTCACCGCGGACGTCGCTGCCGCCGAGAACTTCTACGCCGATGCGCTGGCGCGCGGCCACGAAGGCGTGATGGCGAAAGCGCTCGACGCGTCGTACGAGGCAGGCCGGCGCGGCGCGAGCTGGCTCAAGGTGAAGCGCGCGCACACGCTGGACCTCGTCGTGCTCGCCGCCGAGTGGGGCCACGGCCGGCGCAAGGGTTGGCTCTCGAACCTGCACCTCGGCGCACGCGACGCGGAAACCGGCGGCTGGGTGATGCTCGGCAAGACCTTCAAGGGCATGACCGACGCGTTGCTCGAATGGCAGACAAGGGAGCTGCTCGCGCGCGAGATCAGGCGCGACAGCTACACGGTGTGGGTGAGACCGGAGCTGGTCGTCGAGATTGCCTTCAACGATCTGCAGGAGAGCCCGCAGTACCCGGGCGGCCTGGCATTGCGGTTCGCGCGGGTGAAGGGCTATCGGGGCGACAAGAAAGCCAGGGACGCGGACACGATAGCGACTGTCCGTGCAATGCATGCCGCGCAGGCCGCGCAGAGCGGGACTTAGGCAGGCTGCCATCCCATGCCGGCCAATAGGCGGCACGCGGCGATGGGCATTTTGGAGACGCTCTTGCGGAGCCGCAACCGGCGCGTGATCATCGAGCGATGGACCTCGACAACGACTCATCGCACCCGCACCGGCGCGACGTGCTCGGCCTCCTCGCAACCCTGGCCGCCGCGCTGTTGCTGCGACCGGGCAGCGCGCTTGCGCAGACTTCAGGTGTCACGCCAGCGCGCATCGGCATGATCGGCGCCGGCCGCCTCGGCGGCACCGTCGGCGCGCTCTGGGTCAAGGCCGGCCACCCGGTGATGTTCTCGTCGCGAGACGCGGACCAGACGGCGGCGCTGGTTGCCAGGCTCGGACCGCTGGCCCGCGCCGGAAGCGTCACCGAGGCGATCGACTTCGGCGACCTGGTGTTCCTCGCCGTGCCTTATGCGGCGATGCCGGAGATCGGTCGCGACCATGGCGCCAGGCTCGCCGGCAAGGTCGTGCTCGACGCGGGCAACGCCGTCGAGTCGCGCGACGGTGCCATCGCCGCCGAGGCCGACCAGAACGGCATCGGCCTCACCTCGCAGAAGTACCTGCCCGGTGCGCGGCTGGTGCGCGCCTTCAACACGCTCGGCTACACGATTCTCGAGCGTGAGGCCGGCCGTGCCGAGCCGCGCCTGGCGATCCCGATCGCCGGCGACGACGCCGCGGCCGTTCAGATCGCCGCCACGCTGGTGCGCGACGCGGGCTTCGAGCCGGTGGTCGTCGGCAAGCTCGCCGACGCGCGCCGCTTCCAGCGCGGCAGCGCGGGCTATGGCCAGGCGGTAGGCGCGAGCGAGCTCAGGAAGACACTGTCGCTCGCGCCATGACGGCGCTCGCCGGCTGGCTGCGGCGCGCCATGCCGGCCACGCCCGCCGAGCGCGCAGCGGCGCTCTGGTCGTTCGGCTACTTCTTCATGCTGCTGGCCAGCTACTACGTGCTGCGTCCGCTGCGCGACCGCATGGGCATCGCCGGCGGCGTCAAGACGCTGCCCTGGCTCTTCACCGCCACCTTCATCACGCTGCTCGTCGCCCAGCCGCTCTACGGCGTGCTGGTCGCGAAGCTGCCGCGGCGTCGCTTCATCCCGATCGTCTACCAGTTCTTCGCGATCAACCTGGCCGTGTTCTGGCTGCTGCTCACGCTCGGCATCGAGCCGGTGATCGTCGCGCGCGTCTTCTTCGTCTGGGTCAGCGTGTTCAACCTCTTCGCGGTCGCGGTGTTCTGGTCGTTCATGGCCGATCTGTTCAGCAGCGAGCAGGGCAAGCGGTTGTTCGGCTTCATCGGCGCCGGCGGCACGGCCGGCGGCCTGCTCGGGCCGGTGATCACGATCGCGCTCGCGGTGCCGCTCGGGCCGGCCAACCTGGTGCTGGTCGCCATCGTCTTCCTCGAGCTCGCCGTGTTCTGCGTATTTCGCCTCGAGCGCAGCACGGGCGGCGCCGCGACGGCAGGCGTGCGACGCGACGATCGCCCGGTCGGCGGCGACGCGCTGGCCGCGCTGCGCGAGGTCGTGCGCTCGCCCTACCTGCTCGGCATGGCGGCGTGGGTCGCGTTGCTTTCGCTCGGCGCGACCGTGCTCTATCTCGTGCAGGCGCAGATCGTCGCCGACGCCGTGCACGGCGCCGGCGAGCAGACGCGCGTCTTCGCGAGCGTCGACCTCGCGGTCGGCCTGCTCACGCTGGCAACGCAGGTCTTCGCCACGGGACGATTGCTCAAGCGCTTCGGCACCGGCGTCGCCGCCGGCGCGCTGCCCACGGTCTACCTGGTCGGCTTCGCGACGCTCGCTTTCGCGCCCGGCGTGCTCGTCGTGCTCGTGTTCCAGGTCGCGCAGCGATGGGCCAACTTCGCCATCGCCAACCCGGCGCGCCAGGTGTTCTTCACCAGCGTCGACCGCGAGGCCAAGTACAAGGCGAAGAACCTGATCGACGTTGTCGTCTACCGCGGCTCCGATGCAGCCTCCAGCTGGCTGTTCGACAGCCTGGAGGCGGTCGGCCTGAAGCTCGGCGCGATCGCACTCGGCGCATTGCCGATCGCAGCCGGCTGGCTGCTGCTCTCGACCACGCTCGGCCGCATGCACGAGCGGCGCGTCGCGCGCCTGGCCGAAAATCCGCTCGCTTCGCCAGGCTCGAAAGAACAGGAGACAACCCCATGCGAGTCCAACGCCGCCGTCTCGTCAACGCCTCGCTCCTGACGATGTCGGGCCTCGCCTCGTGGCGGGCGCTCGCCGCCGACACCGCTGCGCCGCCGCCGAAGAAGCTGCGCATCCTCATCCTGGGCGGCACTGGCTTCACCGGCCCGCACCAGGTGCGCTATGCGCTGGCACGCGGGCACGAGGTGACGCTCTTCAATCGCGGCCGCGAACCCAAGGCGTGGCCGGGCGCGGTCGAGGAGCTGCTCGGCGACCGCAACACCGGTGACCTGAAGGCGCTCGAAGGAAGACGCTGGGACGTCTGCATCGACAACCCGACGACGCTGCCGTTCTGGGTTCGCGATGCCGGTCGCGCGCTGCAGGGCCGCATCGACCAGTACATCTTCATCTCCACGGTCTCGGTCTACGCCGACAACGACAAGCCTGCGGCCGACGAGTTCGCCGCGCTCGCGCCCTACTCCGGCGCCGACCCGATGGCCGAGACGATGCAGACGCTTCGCGGCCGGATCGGCGAGCTCTACGGCCCGCTCAAGGCAGTCTCGGAGCAAGAGGCGGAGCGCCAGTTTCCCGGCGCGGTGACGATCATTCGTCCCGGCCTCATCGTCGGACCGGGCGACGAGACCGATCGCTTCAGCTACTGGCCGGTGCGCCTGGCGCGCGGCGGCGAAGTGCTCGCGCCCGGCGACGGCAGCGACCCGGTGCAGTTCATCGACGCGCGCGACCTCGCCGAGTGGACGATCCGCATGGCCGAGTCGCGCACTTTCGGCGTCTTCAACGCGACCGGCCCCGACAAGCTGCTCACGATGGCCGGCATGCTCGGTGCCATCGCGAGCGGTGTGCGCGCCGATCCCAAGCTCACCTGGGTTCCGACTGCCTTCCTCGAAGCGAAGCAGGTCTCACCCTGGAGCGACCTGCCGGTCTGGTTGCCCGCCCAGCGCGACAGCGCAGGCTTTGCACGGCGCGCCATCGGCAGAGCCTTGCGCGCCGGCCTCGCGTTCCGGCCGGTGCCGACGACCGCGTCCGACACCCTTGCGTGGTTTCGCACGCAACCGGCCGAACGACAGGCCAAGCTGCGCACCGGCCTGACGCCCGAACGCGAAGCGGAATTGCTGGCGGCCTGGAAGGCGAGCGCGAAGCCCGGGCGCTAGCCGGGCGAATGAGAGCCTCGCAGTGCGCAACCGGTGTTGACCCCGATGGGCGGGGTCGGCCCCTGGGGTAGGCTCGTTGCCCGTTCTTCGACGAAGTGCGTCGCTCTCGCCGCTCGAACGGGCAAGGAGACGCCATGCCGTTCGTGAATATCCAGATCCTCGAAGGTCACTCGCAGCAACGCAAGGACGAGATCGCGCGCCGCGTCACCGAAACGATCAGCGAGATCACCGAGTTGCCCAAGGCGGCGATCTGGGTCGTCTTCGAGGACGTCGCGCCCTCGCACTGGTATGTCGCGGGAGCGCCCGTGAAGCCTCGCCAGTGAAGGACGAGACAGTGGGCGAGCGCGATCCGCGCTTCGGCGATGTCGTCGGCGACGCCGCGCTCGAAACACTGGCGCGCGGCTTCGGCTTTCTGGAGGGGCCGGTCTGGCACCCTTACGAGAAGTGGCTGGTCTTCAGCGACATTCCGAACAGCCGCATGTACCGTCGCGGGCCGTCTGGCCAGGTCGAGCCGTTTCGCGACCCGAGCCACATGGCCAACGGCAACACCCTCGATCGCCAGGGCCGATTGCTGAGCTGCGAGCACGCCACGAGCCGCGTCACCCGCGTCGAGCCGGACGGCTCGACTCAGGTGCTCGCCAGCCACTTCCAGGACAAGGCGCTCAACAGCCCCAACGACATCGTCGTCGCCTCGGGAGGCGGAATCTATTTCACCGATCCGACCTATGGCCGCATGGCCTACTACGGCGTCGCGCGCGACCAGGAACTGGCGTTCCAGGGCGTCTACCGGATCGAAGCCGATGGCGGCCTGAGGCTGCTCGCCGACGACTTCGCGCAGCCCAACGGCCTGTGCTTCTCGCTCGACGAATCCCGGCTGTTCGTCAACGACACCGAACGCCAGCACATCCGGGTCTTCGATGTCGATGGCAAGGGCGATCTCAGCGGCGGCGCGGTCTGGGCCGTGACCGAAGGCAGCGGCGACGGCGCGCCCGACGGCATGAAGATCGACAGCCGCGGCAATGTCTACTGCTGCGGGCCCGGCGGTCTGCATGTCTTCGATCCGTCGGCACAATTGCTGGGCGTCATCGACATGCCCGAGGTGGCGGCAAACTTCACCTTCGGCGACGACGATCTTTGCAGCCTGTACGTCACCGCGTCGACCTCGCTCTACCGACTGCGGGTGCGAGTGCCGGGATCGAAGCTATTCTGAAACCGCGAGCCCGAAAGAGTTGCCGACACCGCGCGGCAGCCAACAACCCATGGAGACAACCGACATGAAGAAGATCCTTTCAATGAAGACGGCGCTGACCGCGATTGCGCTGGGCGCCGTGCTGGCGTCAAGCCCGGCGTTGGCCGACACGAGCGGCAAGAAGATCGCGTTTTCGAACAACTACGCCGGCAATTCCTGGCGCCAGGCGATGCTCAGCAGCTACGACGCGATCGCCAAGAAGGCCGTCGCCGACAAGGTGGTCAAGGCCGCCGACGTGTTCACGACCGCCGACAAGGCGGTGCCGACGCAAGCCGCGCAGATCCAGAACCTGATCCTGCAAGGCTACGACGCGATCGTCATCAACGCTGCTTCGCCCGACGCGCTCAACGGCGCCGTCAAGCAGGCCTGCGCCGCCGGCATCGTCGTCGTGTCCTTCGACGGCCTGGTGACCGAGCCGTGCGCCTATCGCGTCGTCGTCGACTTCAAGGAGATGGGGCGGCAAGAGGTCGTCCAGATGGCGAAGTTCCAGCCCAAGGGCGGCAACCTGCTCGAGATCCGCGGGCTGGCCGGCACGTCGATCGACGATGCGATCCATGCCGGCATCCTCGCCGGCGTCGCTGCGCATCCGCAGTTCAAGATCGTCGCCTCGGTGACCGGCGACTGGGACCAGACCACGGCGCAGAAGGCGGTGGCAACCGTCCTGCCTTCGCTGCCCGCGATCGTCGGCATCGTCGACCAGGGCGGCGACGGCTACGGCGCGGCCCAGGCATTCGCGGCGGCCGGCAAGCCACGGCCGACCATCATCATGGGCAACCGCCAGGACGAGCTGCAATGGTGGAAGGAGCAGAAGGCCAAGGACGGCTACACGACGTGGTCGGCCTCGATCGCGCCTGGCGTTTCGAGCCTGGCCTTCTGGGTCGCGCAGCAGGTGCTCGACGGCCGCAAGGACATCCCGCACGACATGCTGGTGCCCTACCTCGCCTTCACCCAGGCCGACTTCGAAAGCGCCTTGCCCAAGATCCCGGCTGGCAGCGTCGCGACCAAGGAATACACCCAGGCCGAAGCGATCGCCGCGATCAAGTCGAACATCAAGTAGTGATCGTCGAACTGGAAGGCGCCGAAAAGCATTTCGGTGCCGTCCGCGCCCTCGAGGGCGTCGACTTTTCCGTCTCGGCCGGCGAGTGCGTTGGCCTGGTCGGCCACAACGGCGCGGGCAAGTCCACCCTCATGCAGGTGCTCGCGGGAGCCCTCGCGCCCGATCGTGGCCGCATCGTGGTCGGCGGCGCCCTGCAGGAACACTATTCGGTGACGCGAGCCCTGAAGCTCGGCATCCGGTGCGTGTTCCAGGAGCTCTCGCTTTGCCCCAACCTGAGCGTCGCGGAGAACGCGCGCATCAACCACCCGTCGCTGCGCGGCCTGGCCTGGCGGCGCAGGGCGGCGGCACTGATCGCCGCCAGGCTCGACGAGATCTTTCCCGGGCATGACATCGCCGCGTCGGCCACGGTCGGCGACCTCTCGATCGGCAGGCGCCAGATGGTGGAAGTGGCGCGCGCCTTCACCGTCACCGAAGACCCGCTCGAGCTCGTCATCCTCGACGAGCCGACTTCCTCGCTCGACGCCCACACCGCAGGTCAGCTGCTGGCGTTCGTGCGCCACTTCGTCGCCGGCGGCAAGAGCTGCATCCTGATTTCGCACCTGCTCGGCGAAGTGCTGAAGAACGCCGATCGGATCGTCGTGATGCGCGATGGCAAGGTGGCCGCCGTCGATGCCGTCGACGCCTTCGATCGCGATTCGCTGGTCGCGGTGATGGGCGCCGTGGCACGGCCCGCGAAGGCCGTCGTCGAGGCTGCGCGGTCCGACCCCGCAAGCCGTGCCTGGCGCGTCCGCGCGCGCCCGGCGCGACAGGACAACGACGCGGCGCTGGTGGCGGGCGAAGGCGAGATCGTCGGTCTTGCCGGGCTCTCGGGACACGGCCAGACCGACCTGCTGCTCGCCATCTTTAGCGCGGCCGTTCGTCGCCAGGCCGGCGTCGAGGTGAGCGCGCCGGTGGCGCTGGTCGCGGGCGACCGACAGGCCGACGGCATCTTTCCGCAGTGGTCGATCGCGGAAAACATCGGCATCCGCTCGCTCATGCGATTGCGTCGCGGCCTGCTGATCTCGCCGCGCAAGGAGGCCGAGCTCGCACGCGACTGGCAACGAAGAATCAACATCCGCACGCCCGACGTCGATCACAACATCCTTTCGCTTTCGGGCGGCAACCAGCAGAAGGCGCTGTTCGCTCGTGCGCTGGGCTCCGACGCGCAGATCGTGCTGATGGACGATCCGATGCGTGGCGTCGACGTCGGCACCAAGCTCGAGGTGTACGACCTGCTTGGCGAAGAGGCGCGCCACGGCCGCACCTTTCTTTGGTACACCACCGAGATCGACGAGCTCGACAACTGCGATCGCGTCTACGTGTTTCGCAATGGCCGGATCGTCGCCACGCTCGACCGCAGCGAGATGACGGAGGAGAAGGTCATCCAGTCCTCGTTCAGCGATGCCGACTGAGATGACCGCGGCGCCGCCGCGCGAGCACGTGCCTCGCACGGCGCCGGGCGCGAGCGCAGGCGCGCGCCTGGTCCGCGCCTGGCTGCCGGCGCTGTCGCTCGGCCTCGTTCTCGGCGCCATCGCCTGGCTCAATCCACGCGCGATCAGCTACTTCGGCTTCAGCCTGATGCTGAACCTGGCGATTCCGATCGTGCTGGCGACGATCGCGCAGATGTTCGTGATCGCCGGCAACGAGCTCGACCTGTCGATCGGCCCGTTCGTCGGCTTCGTCGGCTGCGTCACGGCGACGTGGCTGAACGACACGCCCTGGCTCGGCATCGCCGCGCTGCTCGGCGCCATCGCCGTCTACGCGGCGCTGGGGGCGCTCATCTTTCTGCGCAACCTGCCGTCGATCGTCGTCACGCTCGGCATGAGCTTCGTCTGGCAAGGGCTGGCCATCCTGATGCTGCCCAAGCCGGGCGGCAAGGCACCCGACTGGCTGCTCGCGATCGCCGCCTTCAAGCCGCCGTTCGTTCCGCTGCCGATCGTGGCGGCGCTGGCGATCGCGGCGATCGTCCACTTCGGCCTGATGCGCACGTCGTACGGCACGATCCTGCGCGGCTCGGGCGGCAACCCGACGGCGCTGGCACGCGCCGGCTGGTCGCTGCTCAAGACCAAGATGGTTCTCTTTGCCCTCGCCGGATTCTTCGGCGTGCTCTCGGGCATGACGCTGATCAGCATCACGACCTCGGCCGACGCCAACATCGGCAGCGGCTACACCCTGCTGGCCATTGCCGGCGTCATCCTCGGCGGCGGCGAGTTCGTGGGCGGCCGGGTCTCGCCGATCGGCGCCGTGGTCGGCGCGCTCACCATGGCGCTGGCCGCGTCACCGCTGCTCACCTTCATGCACATTCCACCGGACTGGCAGGTCGCCGCCAACGGCGTGATCCTGATCATCGTGCTCGCGGCGCGCGCGCTCGCCAGCCGCAGGGAAAGCTGATGCGGCCGATCAGCGCGCTCGCCGCCAAGCCCTGGTCGTGGTCGTTCCTCGGCGCGCTCGTGCTCTGGCTGATCACGATCGCCTACACGGGCGGGTACGGCGGCGGCGGCATGATCACCGCGTCGCTCGCGCTCGCGCAATTCACGGTCATCGTCGGCATCGGCCAGATGTTCGTCATCACGCTGGGGCCGGGCAACGTCGACCTTTCGCTGCCGGCCAATATCGGCCTCGCCAGTGCGGTCGCGATGAAGGTGATGGACGGCAACGACTCGATGGTCGCGCTCGGCCTGCTCGCCGCGCTCGCCTGCGGTGCGGTGATCGGGGCGATGAACTACCTGCTCATCTGGGCGCTGCGCATCCCGCCGATCATCGCCACCTTGTCGGCGAGCTTCATCATTCAGTCGGCCGACATCAGCTACGGTCGGGGCCTGCAGATCAAGCCGCCGCCCGGCTTTGCCGACTTCACCAACCTGCAGTTTTTCGGCATCCCGATCCTCGCCATCCTCACCGCCCTCTTCAGCGTGGCAGCGGGCATTGCGCTGCATCGGATGGTCTACGGACGCTCGGTGCTCGCGATCGGGCAGAACATCCGCGCGGCATGGCTCGCGGGCATCCGGGTCGGTCGCGTTCGCGCCCTCACCTACACGCTCTCGGGCGCGCTCGGCGGCCTCGACGGTGCGTTGCTCGCCGGCTATTTCCGGGGCGCGAACGTCGACATCGGCAACGAATATCTGCTCTCGTCGCTCGCCGTCGTGGTCATCGGCGGCACGTCGGTCGCCGGCGGCAAGGCCAACGTGCCTGGCATCTGGGGCGCCGCGCTGTTCCTGGTGCTGCTCCTGACCATGCTCAACACGATCGGCGTCAGCGCGGGCGTTCGCCTTTTGCTGACGGGACTCGTCATCATCGCCGTGATCGCGGTGGCCGGCGGCGAGCGTGCCCCGCGCTGACGCGCGGCGGGCGCGGTTAGCATCGCCGCGTGCGAGGTGGCGCGCATCGCGCCACGGCCGCACCGGGAGTTGCCCAAGCGATGCTGACGCCTGACGAAGTTCGCGCCGTCCCCTTGTTCTCGAGCCTGTCCGACGCCGATGTCGACCGGCTGGTACGCACCTCTGCCGACATCCGGCTGAACGCCGGCGAGTACGCGGTGCACGAGGGCGGCGAGCGCGCGCTGTACGCCGTGCTGTCCGGCAGGATCGAGGTCGTCAAGCACTTCGACGGTGTCGAGCGCACGCTCGGCTGGCGTGTGCCCGGCGCCATCTTCGGCGAAGTGCCGCTGGCCTTCGCCACGCCCTTTCCCGGCGGCTACCGCGCCGCCGAACCATCGCGCGT
>JBDTNU010000003.1:0-39420 GCA_039933535.1 Caldimonas sp.
CTTGAGATGGCGTAGCCCACGACCTTGCGGCTGCACGCATCGAGGATCGCAGCCAAGAAGCAGAAGCCGGCGGCGATTCGGATGTAGGTGATGTCGGCCACCCCATACGACATCAGGCTTGGCTGGAATGACGTTGCGGTAGAGGTTCGGGAAGATCGGCAGATCGTGGTCGCTGTCAGTCGTACGCACGAAGCGACGGCGCGGCTTGATGCCCAACCCGTGGGACTTCATGATTCGCGCGATGCGTTTGTGGTTCACGAGGCGGCCTCGCCGCTGCAACTCTCGAGTCACGCGCCGATAGCCGTAGCCTGGCAGTTCGTCCTGGATATCGCCGATCTTCGACCAGGCGCTCATCGCTGAGGACGGCGACCGCCGCTGTCGTGCGGTAGTAGAAACTGCTACGCGGCAGCTCGATCACTGGCACCCCCGTCGGATGGAGCAGCCTTCGGGCCGCTGACGATCGAGGAGGCCTCGTTGTCGCTCACGAGGCGCAGGCGCGGTTTTTTTGACGAGATCGAGCTCCATCGTGAGCTGACCGACTTTGCGCTCGAGGGCCGCGATCTTCGCCTCATAGTAGATCACCATCGAGGCCTCGACTTCCTCGCCCGTCAGCTCGCCGTTGTCGAACTGCGTCAACCAGAGCTGGATGAGGTTGGCCGACAGGCTGTACTTCTTCTGCGCATCGCGACGACCGAGCGCGCCGGAGCGGATGTCCTGGCACAGCTGCAATTTGAACTGCGGCGCATGGCGCCGATACGGACCTCTTGACGACATGGACCTTCTCCTGTTGAAGGCCCAGCCAGCGTATCAGTCTCACGTTCCCGGACGGTCCAGCCCCAGGGGTTCACTCCATCTGTGGATCAGTTGTGGATGGAAATCAACCCACTGCGAGGGCGCATGGGCGTTGAACCCGTGTTTACGACTTTATTTGGTCGGGACAGCTCGTCAAAGAACGTGATCCGCCGGAAGCTTTCCAGAATCTCGGCGTCACGTCCAAAGGGAGGACTCACCTGACGAACTGATCAACATAGGCCGCGCCCAACCCTACCTCGACATAGTGTCGGCGGCACATGTCAATCTTGGTGAACACGTCCTCGTAGCCGGCGTGCTCGCCCTGCTCGTCGACATAGACCATAGCACCGTGGATGTTGAAGTACGTGATCATCTCCGGCTGCCCGACGACCTCGTCAACCACCAGCGTGTGGATCTCGCTCGGGGGCTCGTAGACGAACGTGCCTTCGGTGGCGACCCAATCGTGTTCGAGGTAGCGCCACGCGCCCTTGATCACGTAGCCCGTCACCCACGAGGGATGGATGTGCCGCGACAGCACGCCGCTTTTGCGCACGCGCAGCAGGTTGCACCAACTGCCCGTGACGGTGTTCAGCAGCAGCGGGCGGAACCACACTTGCGGCGCCTGCGGCACCCACACGCGCTCATCGTCGGGGACGGCAGGGATGGCGATCTCGCGCTGGATGCCGGGATGCTGGACGATCATGTCGGGTTCCTCTCTTCTGGGCTCAGGCGATCAGGTAGCCACCATCGACGGGCAGCACGACGCCGGTGACGAAGCGTGCCGCCGGGCTGGCCAAGAACAATACCGGCCCGGCCACGTCCTCCGGCGTACCCCAGCGGCCGAGCGGCGTGCGGGCGAGGATGGGCGCGGCTCGCTCGCGGTCGTCTTGCAGCGCCTGCGTCAATGGCGTGGCGATCCAGCCGGGCGCGACGGCATTGACGCGGATGCCGTCTGCTGCGTACGCGATCGCCAGGCTCTTGGTCAGCTGCGCCACACCGCCCTTGCTCGCGCTGTAGCCGGGCACGAGCCCGCCACCGAAGAAACTCAGCATCGACGCGGTGTTGACGATGCAGCCGCCGCGCAGCTTCAGGCCGGCGCGGGCGGCGGCGCAGATGCGCATCGTGCCGTTCAGGTTGATGTCGATGACATCGGCGAATGCGACCGGATCGTGTTCCGCGCCGCGCCGGATGATGCCGGCGCAGTTGACGACCACGTCGAGATCGCCGAGCGAATCGACCAGTGCCGTGACCGCGGCCGCGTCGCGGACGTCGAGGCGCTCGAACGCAATGCCCGCGATGCGCTGCCTCGCCGAGTCGACCTCCGCCTCGGTCGCGCCGGTGGCAGTGACCTGCGCGCCCTCGGCCGCGAAGGCCTGCGCGATGCCTAGGCCGATGCCGCTCGTCGCGCCGGTGACGAGCACGCAGCGAACGCTCGTCGATCTGCCGGGGTTCTCGCCACTCGCCATCGCGTTGCTCACATGCTCACTTGGCCAGGTAGGGCTTGGCGCCCACGTGCATCCTGTAGATGCGGAAGTTGGGAACCGCCGGCTTGTCGAAATCCATATCGCCGTCGACCCACAGGTGAAGGTGATTGCTCACCAGATACAACGAGCCCTTGGGCCCCCATGCGAGCGTGTCGGGCCAGGAGATTTCTTCGCTGCTCACGAACGTGCTCACCTGACCGGTCTTCGCGTCGCGCTTCATGATGCCATTGAGCGTCAGCGCCGTCATGTACAGGTTGTTGTCGCGATCCGAGGTGATGCCGTCGGTGTTCGACGGGTTCGTTCCGACCACCTTTACGGAACTCTTAACTTCGTCCTCGGTCTTGCTGAAATCGCGGATCAGTACGGTCGGCAGCGACAGCAGGCGGTTGCCGGTGAGGTTCGTCCAGTACAACGTTTTCTTGTCGCCCGACAACGCGATGCCGTCGGCACCGGTCTTCATGCCGTTGGGTTTGCCGTCCTTCGCCTTGAGCACGTCACGGCCATGGATCTTGAAGGTGTAGCTCTCGTCGTTGACCCACTCAGGCGCCGACAGCACGCGCTTGGCCTTGTTCGACTTGATGTCGTAGACGAGGATGCCGCCCTTCAGCGGACTGCAGAAGATGCCCGAGTCGCTGATGTAGACGACGCCGGCATCGTTGTCGACAGCCACGTCGTTGAGGAACGAGCACTTCTTGTCGCTGTCGGCATCACTGAACTCGTAGCGTGCCACCTCCTTGCCAGTCTTCAGATCCCAGCCCACGAGCTTCTCGTCGCCGGGCGCCGACGGTGCGCCGGCCACGTGGCCCTGGTCGAGGATCCACATCACGTCATTGCGGTCGATCTCGAAGCCGAGTACCGCCTTCAGGCCTTTGGGGTTATCGACATCGTTCAGCGCCTTGCTCGGGAAGGGCTGCAGCTTCCACTCCTTGCCCTTCTTCACCAGCTTGGACAAAGTGGCCGGGATCTCCTTGCCGCCCCAGCGCGCGGTACTGACGTAGATGTTCCCTTTGGAATCGACCTTAGCGCCTTGGAGTAGCACCTTCTTGTAGGTCTGTTGGTCTTCATAGGCTTTCTCGGCGGCGGGGTCGCCCAGGTCGTAGGACAGTCGCGTCCACTCGGCGACCACCTCCAACTTGGGTTGCACCGCGTTGGCGTTGTTCAGACAAGCGGCTGTCAACAAGGCCGCAAATAGCGCTCGCATGAGGCTTCCTTTCAATGGTTCGGTTGGGGCACCGCGCCGTTCACTGCGCGGTATAGGGCTTCGCACCGACCGTGCCGGTCCAGCGGTAGATACGGAAGTTCGCGACCGCGTTCGGTGTTGCGAAGTTCATGTCGCCGTCGACCCACAGGTGCAGGTGGTTGCTCAGGGCATACAGCGACCCGTCTGGGCCCCAGGCCAGGGTGTCGGCCCAGGCGATATCGTCGCTGGTGAAGAGCGGCGCAATGACGCCTGTTGCGGCATCCCGTTTGTACACGCCATTCTTCGTTAGGGCGGTCAGATAGATATTGCCGGCACGGTCGGCCGTCATGCCGTCGGTGTTGAAGTCCAGCGCTTCGCCCTTCACGGCGGCTTTGATGGTGGAGACCGGTGTGGTGAGGTCGCGCAGCAGTGCTGTCGGAACGCTGTAGAGGTTGTTGCCGGTCAGGTTCGTCCAGTACAGCGTCGCCTTGTCGCCCGACAGTGCAATGCCGTCGGCTCCGGTGCGCATCGCGCCGTTCTTCAACACGCTGCGGCCGTGGATGCTGAAGGCGAAATTCGGTTCGTCCTGGGTCAGCGTATCGCCGTCGAGAATCCGGCGAATCTGGTTGTTCTTGTAGTCGTAGACCATCAACGCCCCCTTGAGCGGATCGCAGCGGATGCCCGAGTCGGTGATGTAGACGAAGCCGTTGTCGTTGTCGACGGCTACGTCGTTGAGGAACGAGCAAGTCTTGTCGTACAAGGTGTCGGCGAACTCGATCCGATACTTCTCGACGTTGTTGATGATGTCCCAGCCAATCAGCTTCTCGTCGCTCGAGCTGGTCGCGACGCCATCCACATGCCCTTGGTCAAGCATCCACATGATGTTGTTGCGGTCGATCGCAAAACCCAGCACGGCCTTCAAGCCGGCCGGGTTGGTGACGTCGTTCATGGCCTTGCTGGGGTAAGGCTGCAGCTTGAAGCTGCCATCGGCCTGCTTGACGAGCTTGGACAGCGTGGCCGGCACATCGGCGCCACCCCATCGTGCCGTGCTCACGTACATGTTGCCTTGCGCGTCGACCTGCACACCTTGCGCCAGCACCTTTTTGTAGGTCTGGTTGTCGTTGTAGGCCTTCTCGGCCGTCGCGTCCCCAAGGTCGTACTGGATGCGATCCCACTGCGCCACCGTTTCAAGCTTCGCTTGTGGGGCGTCGTCGCTGCCGCCGCATGCGACGAGGGCAGCGGCCATGGTCGCCACAGCCAGTACCGATCGAACGTTTGCCTTCATTGAAGTCTCCTGAGATTGTGAGAAGTGCCTGCGATCCTCTACGAGGTCGTCGCGGCGAGAAGAGTGCGCACTCTTGCTGCGCACGGAATGGGCGCCACCGCGCCAAAACCTTCTGTCGAAAGTGCGGCGGCTGCGGTGGCGTAGCGGCCAGCAGTGAACAGGTCATCACCCGCCATGAGCCTGGCCACGAAGGCGCCGCCGAACGTATCGCCGGCACCAGTCGTGTCCAATGAGCGGCACGGGAAGGGAGGGATCAGGTGCCGCTGGTTTGCATCGGCCACCAACGCACCGCGTTCCCCAAGCTTCAGCGCCACACGCTGCGCGCCTTGCCCCAGGCAGTGGTCGACCAGTGCATCGGGGTCGGACAAGCCCGTGATCGCCGTGATGTCGTCATAACTCGGCAGGCAGATGTCGCACCGCTTCATCACGTCGGAGAGCACGGCTCGCGCGCGATCGATCGGCCACAGCTTCAGTCGCAGGTTGGTATCGAACGACACCTGCACGCCGGCACCGCGCGCGACGTCGATGGCAGCATAGGCTGCGTCGCAGGCCGAAGCCGAGATCGCGAGCGAGATGCCCGACAGGTGCAGCACCCTGGCGGACTCGATGCGTGCTCTTGGCAAGTCTGCTGCGCTGAAGCGGCTCGCCGCCGACCCGGTTCGCAAGAAGCTGAATTGGTGGCCACCCTCGCCGTGGGTGACGAAGTAGACGGCGGTGAATGCTGCCGCATCGGTCTTGACACTGGCATGGTCCACGCCATCGCGGGTCCAGAGCTCACGCAGCAGGCGGCCGTAGGCGTCGTCGCCGACAGCGCTGATGTAGCCGACACTCGCGCCCTGCCGTGCGGCGGCGATGGCGAAGTTGGAGGTGTCGCCGCCGAAGCCCTGCAGATAGCGGCGCCCGTCGTCCGCGCCCGTCTGGTTGAACTCGACCATCGCCTCGCCCAGCGAGACGATGTCTAAGCCCGACTCAGATGCGTCCATACTTCGCCAGGCCGGTGCGCAGCGACTTCTCGGCGATGATGAGCTTGGCCTGCTCGAGTTCGCGTACGTCGATTTCCTGCGCCATCGCGAGCACCTCGGCGGCGCGCTGCATCGGCACCACGACGACGCCGTCGACATCGCCGACGATCAGGTCGCCCGGGTGCACCACCACGTCGCCGACCCGCACTGGCACCTGCGAGGCCACGGTCCGGTAGCGGCCCAGCGTGGTGCCCGGGCTCACGTCGCGCGCGTAGACCGGGAAGTCGTAGTCGCGGCGAATCTCGACCAAGTCGCGCACACCGCCGTCGAGTACCGCACCGACGTGCCCATTGGCCACGGCGCCGGCCGTCATCAGTCCGCCCCAGACCGCCACGTCGGACTGCCCCCCCTCGATGGCGATGACGATGACGCTGCCCTTTGGCGCCTCGTCGATGAGGTCGAGCGCGTGCTGCGGCGGCACGAAGTCGTCGGTCGCCGATTCGAGCACCGTGGCCGCAGGGCCGCAGATGCGTTTGTCGTTGATGCGCGGCTTGATCTTGCTGCTCAGATAGCCGCGATGACCGCAGACCTTGTCGACGGCATCCGCCACCGACGCGATCGCCACCTTGCTGAATCCGTCGATCAGTTGTTCCATGTTGTCCTCCGGGAATGTGATGAATGGGTTGCGGGGCGTCACCAGGCGTTGAGCCAGTGCAACGGGTGCCCGCCGTTGAGGACGCGCACCGCCTCTTCGGCGGCCATGCGCTGCACGTCGCGCATGGCTTCCTCGCTGTACCAGCCGATGTGGTTGGTCACGACGACGTTGTCGAGCGCGAAGATCGGGTGTTTCGGGTCGGGCGGCTCCGTCTCGAAGACATCGAGCCCCGCCCCTAGGATCCGGCCCTCGACCAGCGCTTCGTAGAGCGCGTTCAGATGGATCAGGCCACCCCGCGCGGTGTTGACCACCACCGCAGTCGGGCGCATCCGTGCGATGCGCTCGGCGTTGAGCAGGTGGCGCGTGTCATCGTTCAGCGGCACGTGCACCGAGATCACGTCCGCCTCCTCGCAGATGCGGTCGACGGAGGCCGCCTCGGCGCCGAGCGGCAGGCTGGCGTGCGGGTCGTGCACCAGCACGCGACCGAAGCCGAAACCAGCGAGCATCGCGTGCGTCATGCGCGCGATGCGCCCGTAGCCTAAAAGCCCGAGCGTGCGCCCGCGCAGCCGATACATCGGGCGCAGCACGCCGGTTGACCAGCGCCCGTCACGCACCTCGCGGTCATGCAGACGAAGGCGGCGCACGACCGCCAACAGCAGTGCCACGCTCTGCGTGCTGACCTCGTCGACACCGTAGTCAGGCACGTTGGCGACCGCGATGCGGCGCTCGCTGGCCGCAGCGAGGTCGATGTTGTCGACGCCAATGCCGTAGCGGATCACCGCCTTGCAGCGCGCCATCGAGTCGATCACCCGGCGCGAGACGGGCGACTCGCGCACCAGCACGATCTCGGCGTCGCGCACCGCCTCGCAGGTGCGCTCCTCGTCGGCGCGCACCGGGCGCAGCTCGAACCGGACGCCGACCCCCGCGAGCAGCGTCGACTCCTGGTCGTAGGCGGCATAGCCGTCGTCGATTGCGACGACGAGGCGGGAGGTCGTGGTGACGTCCATGAAGTCAACGGAGCGGGCTCGCCGTTGCTGCGGTGCCCATCACTTGGTGCCGGTCGCGAGCTTCATGAGGTCAGGCCCAATACTGGCGCTGTACTTCGTGACGACGGGCTGGACCGCAGCACGCAGGCGTGCGATCTCCGCCGGCGCGAGTTCGTTGACCTGCATGCCCTTGGATTTCAGCTCCTCGACCAGCGCTACCGACTGTTCGCGCTGCTGTTGGCGTTGGTAGACGCCCGCCTCTACAGCCGCCGCGCGTACCGCCGTCTTGTCGGCGGCCGAGAGCGCGTCGAACCACTTCTTGCTCGCCATTACGATGAACGGTGAGTAAACGTGCGCCGTCATCGACAGGTACTTCTGGACCTCGTAGAACTTCTGCGAGTCGATAAGGCCGACCGGGTTTTCCTGAGCGTCGACGGCGCGCGACTCGAGCGCGCCGTAGAGCTCCGTGAATGCCATCGGCACCGGGTTGGCGCCAAGCGTCTTGAAGGTGTCGATGAATACCGGGTTCTGGATGACCCGCGTCTTGATGCCCGCGAAGTCCTCGAGCCTGGTCACCGGGCGCCTGGAGTTCGTAAAGCTGCGGAAGCCGTTCTCCCAGTAGGCCAAGCCGACCAGGCCGATGGTGTCGAGCTTGGCGGCGAGCTGCTGACCGACGGGGCCGTCGAGCAGCGCGTCGGCTTCCTTGTAGCTGGTGACCAGGTACGGCAGATCGAAGAGCGCGAACTCCTTGATCGATCCGACCAGATTGGAGGTCGGCCCGACCATCACTTCGATCGTGCCGCCCTGCACCGCCGACTGCATCGCCGGATCGGAGCCGAGCTTGCCGCTGCCGTAGGTCGCGACCTGCAGACGGCCGCCGGTCTTGGTGTTGACCAGTTCGGCGAAGCGCTTGGCGCCGAGGCCCTGCGGGTGGGTGTCGGAGGAGCCGTAGCCGAACTTCACCGGCACCTGGGCCCAGGCCAGGGGGGTGAGGGCGGAGGCGGCGATCGCAATCATGGTCTTGAGCAGTGTTCTACGCATGGATGTCTCCTTGTGGTTGTCGCGAAGGCGGGGGTGAGCCGCGCTCAGTGCATAAGCCAGCGCAGCGGGCCGATGACGAGCGAGGGGATAAAGATCAGCAGCGTCAGCACGACCGTCTCGGCGAGCAGGAAGGGCCAGACGCCGCGGATCACGTCGCCCATTTGCACCCGCGCCACCGAGCACACGACGTTCAGAACGTTGCCGACGGGTGGCGTGATCAGGCCGATGGCGTTGTTGATGATGAAGAGCACGCCGAAATACACCGGATCGATGCCCGCCTGCTTGACCAGCGGCATGAGCACCGGGGTCAGGATCAGGATCGTTGGCGTGAAATCGAGCGCGGCTCCGACGATCAGCACGACGAACTGCATAAGCAGCATGAGCAGCATCGGGCTACCGATGAACGGGGTCAGAAGCGAGATCAGCTGGTCCGGTATGTTGGCCACCGTGATGAGCCAGGCCGACACCATGGCGGCGGCAACGAGGAACATCACGACAGCTGAAGTCTTCGCCGACTTGATAAGCGCCGCGTAAAGATGGCGCAGGCTCAGCTCCCGGTAAATCAGGCCGCCAGCCAGGGCCGCGTACACGGCTGCGACGACGGCGGCCTCGGTGGGCGTGAACACACCCATCTTCATGCCCGCGACGATGAACAGCGGCAACAGAAGTGCCCAGAATGCGGCGCGGATCGCGGCCAGACGCTCGGCCCACGACCGCTTCGGTGCGGACGTGCCGCTGCCGGAACGTGCCAGCCACCACCAGGTCAGTACGAGCGACAAGCCCATCAGGAGGCCTGGCACGATACCGGCCAGGAAGAGTTTGGTCACCGAGACGCCGGCGATCGTGCCGAACAGCACGAAGCCAATGGATGGCGGGATGACGGGCGCAATGATGCCGCCCGCTGCCATCAACCCCCCGGCACGGCCGACGTCGTAACCGGCCTGCCGCATCATCGGGATCAACAGAGCGGCCAGCGCCGCGGTGTCGGCGATAGCCGAGCCCGACAGGCTGGCCATGATCAGCGACGCCAGGATGGCAACGTAGCCCAGCCCGCCACGGACGTGCCCGACCACCGCCATCGCTGCATCGACGATTCGGCGCGACAGGCCACCGGCATTCATCAACTCGCCGGCCAACAGGAAGAACGGCACCGCGAGCAAAGGGTAGCTGTCGGCGCCGTCGACGAGGTTCTGCGCCAGAACCTGTGCATCGAAGATGCCGACCTGCCACATCAGCGCCACGCCGCAGACGAGCAGCGAGAAGGCGATCGGCATGCCCAGGGCCATGGCGCCGAGCAACGACGCGAGGAAAATGAAGATGGTCACGGCGCGCGCTCGTTCACTCGGTCGCGGCGTGCTGAGCCATTTCGGCGGCAGTGGCGCCGCGCAGCAGGCGCCAGACGTTGCGAGCGGCCATCCAGCCGATGCATACCGCAGTGACGACTGCGGCACCGTAGATCGCACCCTTGGAGATGCCGGAGACTGGCGCGACGTTGCTCAGGTTGATCAGCGTCTGCTTCCACCCCCCCATCAGCATCAGCGCGCAGCAGCCGACGATCGCCACGTTGCTGAGCAGCGCGCAGGTCTTCCGGCCCCGCTCAGTTAGCAGGTCAGTCAGCGTGTTCATCGCGATGTGCCCACCTTCGGCGAACACCAGGATCGAGCCGGCAAAGGTCAGCCAGACAAAGATGAAACGCGACACCTCTTCCGAGGCCGTGATGCCAGAGTCGAATACGTAGCGCAGCACGACATTTCCGAACACCATCACAACCATCACCACCATCGCGATCGCCAGCAGCGCCTCGCCGACTTTTCCGCACCATCTGCCCATGCGACCCACCGCCGTCTCCTTGCTGTTGGTCGGCTGAGCGCCGGCCTTGAAGCATTCTCGTTCCGTGTATCGTATCTAATATCTTAGACCTAGAATCCGGCGTAACCCTAGGACGCTACACTCGTACCTTCCTTCGAGAACCGACGACCCCATGACCACTCCACTCCGCCTCGTCCGGCCGCAGTTGCTGACCGACATGGCGTTCGAGCGCATCCGCGAGGCCATCGTCAGCGGCGCGCTGAAGCTGGGCGAGCAGGTCTCGGAGTCGCAGCTCGCCCAGAGCATGGGGATCAGCAAGACGCCGGTGCGCGAGGCGCTGGTGCGGCTGAAGATCGAGGGCTTGGTCGAGATCCACCCCCAGCGAGGCACCTTCGTGTTCAAGCTCGGCCCAGACGAGGTCGGCCAGATGTGCCGATTTCGCGCAATGGTCGAGACTTCGGCGCTGCGTGAGGCGGTCGCGGCCGATCGCGACACGCTGCTCGACAAGCTGCGCGGGCTCGTCAAGGAGATGGCGCAGGCCGAAGCCGCCGGCAACGTCGATCGGCTGTCGCGCATCGACATGGACTTCCACCGGCAGTTCCTGCTGTGCTGCCCGAATGCTTACCTGCGCTCAAGCTATGAGCTGATCCGCTTCCAGCTGATCGCGCTGCGGTTCCGGTCGCCGATCCCGAACTGCGTCGACAGCCACCAGATCCTGATCGACGCGATCGATCGCGGCGACGTCGACGGCGCCTGCGCGCTGCTCGAAGGCCATGTCTTCGAGAACGAGGAGCGCTACTGCACCGCATGCGGCGTCGCCTGATCAGGGCATCAGCCAGCCCCCGGCCACATCAACGACCTGCCCGGTGACAAAGCCGGCGTCCGGCGAAGTCAAATTGCAGCACACGTCGGCGACCTGAGACCGTTCGCCCGGCCGCCGCAGCGGCGTCACGTCGATCGCTGCTACCAGATGTGCTCGGGAGGTTTCACAAGCAGGGTCCCAGCTGCCGCACGAGAGTCGTTCCGGGCTTGTCCATGGAGCTGTTGAACCTCGTCAATGCGGGAGAGATCGCCATGGCGGCGATCATTCGTCCGCCGTTCTCACTGCACAGCGACCTGCGCTGGAGCACGCTCGCGCACGAACCGTTTCGCTTGCTGGTACCGCGGCACGTGGTCGGCAACGACTGGGCCGAGCTGCTATCCAGCCAGCCGTTTGTCCGATATGACCGCGCCTCGTTCGGCGGCCGGCAGGTCGATCGCTTCTTGCGCTCCGCGCACCTGAGCGTGCAGCAGGTCTGCGAGTTCGACGAGCTCGATGCGATCGTGCGGCTCGTGGCCACTGGAGTCGGGATCGCTCTCGTGCCGCAAACCGCCACGCATCGCAGATGGCCCGCAGCGGTACCCGCGGTCGACCTCGGGCCTCACACGTTCCATCGTGACATTGGCCTAGTCCAATGTCATGCTGCACGGCGGCCTTCCGTGACAGCGCGGAGCAGGGCGGCATTGGCGTCTGCACGATCTCCGGTCCGCGCGAACTGCCCGGCAGCATGCTTGGAGAGGCCGTTTTCGACTATGTTTGCAGGGCGCAGCGTGGGGGCCAGCCTGCCTCTCTAGTGTTTACGACTTCACAGGCCGCTGTGGCCGAATAGTCAGGCTGGATCGCCAATCTTTTCGCGCGGAGGCGTTTGCGACTGCATTTGGTCGGAACACTACCAGTTGCTGATGGTCGGATTCTTGAATGTGTAGTGGTTGGGCACCGACAGGTTCGAGTACGAGAAAGACAAGCTCACGTCGAGCGACGTCACCTGGTGCCACCAGCCCAGCGGCAGGAACACCGTGTCTCCCGGCCCGGCCACCACTTCGAGCACCTTCACGTCCTTGAAATCGGGATAGCGATAGAGGTCGGGTGCGTCGAGGTCGATCGGGCTGTAGACGTCGAAATGGTTGTACAGGCGCGGTGTGTCCAGCGGCGAAATGAAGCGCCAGCGCTTGCGGCCGACGATCTGGGTGTGGAACAGCATGACGGTGTCGTGGTGCAGCGGCGTCACGGTGCCCGCCGGACCGAACCAGAACGACGCGCGCGCCGACAGCTCGGCCCGATTGCAGATCTTCGGCAGCGTGCCGATGTCGGCCAGCAAGGGTGCGAACTCCGGGCGGCGCAGCACTTCGTTGTTGGCGGTGAGGTAGTAGTCGTTCGACGCGCCGCCGGCCAGCACCTGGTCGACAAAATCGGCCAGCCGCACCTGGCGCTGGTGGTCGAGCTTGTTCTGCTCGTACTTCGGGTCGGCGCTGCGCTCGGCCTGGACCTGCACGTCGAGATGCCCGAAGCGGGCTTTCAGGTCCTGCGGCGACCAGCGCTTCATCGCCGGCCAATCGGTGGCCACGCCGGTGAGCACGAGGGGGCGGCTACCGCGCACGTAGCGCTCCATGAACTCGCCCTGCGCGACATTCTTGCGTCGCTCGACGCGCGCGTAGTCGGCCGCCAGCTCGTGCAGCTTTTGCTGGTTGGCCATCACCGACTCGAGCTTGTATTGAAGCTGCTGGACCTTGCGTGCCGCCACGAAGACCGGGTCGGTTTCCATGCGCGCAATGGTGGCCGCTGCCTCGTGGCCATCGACGCCGGCTGCAGTCATCGTCACCAGCATCGACTCGGGCGTGCAGTTGCGCAGCCGGTTCTCGGCGATCCATTGCAGCCATTCGGCGTCGACCGGCTTGCCCGGCTGAAGCTGGCGCGGCTGAGGGCAGGCGTCGAGCGCTTTCAAGGGGCTGCCGGTCAAGGTGGATTCATGCTGCAGCAAGGGCGGCCGGGGCCAACGGCGCGCCGCGCAGGCGTTGCCGCCATGGCACTTCGATCCAGCGATAGCAAACCACCGACAAGGCCACGGTGCCGATCAGGAACAGGCCGTGCACGAACGGCGTGCCGGCGTCTCCGAGGAAGTGCATGCGCAAGAACGTGGTGACGGACCAGTGGATGATGTAGAGGGCATAGCTTGCCTCGCCCAGGAGAACCAGGACGCGATTCTCCAGCAAGGGAGTCAGCCATGTCGGCCCGCGCGCCACGGCAAGAATGAACACGCCGAAGGGCAGGATGTAGATGCTGTACTTGGCCGACACGTCGGCCAGCCACCACCACGCGCTCGGCCCCGTGTAGTCGTCGGACCCGACGCGCAGCGCAATCGCGACGAGGCAGGCGATGCACGCCGCGTTGCGGCCGCGCCGGCTTTCGAACAGCCACGATCCGAGGTAGCGGCCGAGGCCGCGCGTTTGCAGGAAGTAATGTCCTGCCAGGCATCCGGCCAGGAACTCGTTGTAGCGAAGCAAGGGGTTGTAGACCATCACGATGTACTGGGTTTGCGGGGCGGCTTGCCATCGATAGACCAGCGCGTGAATCACAAGCGCAGACAAGGCCGTGCCCAGCACGATGGCGACGACGAAGCCGGCCGCGAGCGAACCGGGGCTGCGCAGGCGCCGCGCGACCGCGGTGGTCAGGAACGGGAAGGTGGCATAGAAGAAGAACTCGGCCGCCACGCTCCAGGCGGGCGTGTTCCAGAACATGGCGTAGGGCACGGCCGGCACCCACGCCTGCAGGCCCACGAGGTTGAGCAACCAGGAGGCCCAGTAGAGCTGGCCGTCCTGGGCGAGCTGGCCGACCTGGACACGTTCGATCAAGTGCCATGGCGTGTCGAGCAGCAAGCCGAGCACGTAGATCGGGTAGATGCGGGCCAGGCGAAAGCGCTGAAAGCGCCAATACGCCGCATCGCGGACGCCTTGTTCGAACCAGCTCTTGTACTTGTAGGTGAGGATGAAACCGCTCAGCACGAAGAAGAACGTCACCCCGTATTGCCCGCCGACGATGCCGTGCAGCAGCCACGCCGGCAGCGGGCCGAGCAGATCGCGGTAGTGCAGCACGACCACGGCGAAGGCGGCGAAGAAGCGCAGGCTCGTGAGGGCAGGCAGCGATTCGATCCTGTCGGTGGAGGCTGGCAACGCGATCGTTGAGTTCATGGCGTGACGAGAGGCCTTGCCATTGTCCGTTCGCCGACCGTCGATCGCGAAATGCCGAAGCGCGAGCCGTTCGGCAGAGGTTTCGGACAATCATCGCCAAGATGCGCCGGCGATCCGAACCGACTGAAGAGCAGGCCTCGTTGCGCGAGCGTCTGCTGGATGTTCCTTCCGACGTGCCGCGGACGGCCTGGTATGGACGCATCGTGGCGCTGGTCGCCGTCGCCCTCTGGGGCATCGGCATCGTGTTCAGCAGGATGACCGACACGCCCAGCGTGCTCCACCTGACCGTGATCCTCTTCCACGAGGCCGGGCACGTGATCTTCTCGCCCTTCGGCGAGGCGCTGGGCGTGGCGGGCGGCACGCTGGGCCAGCTGCTCATGCCCCTGATCTGCGCGGTGTCGCTGCATCGCCGCGGCGACAACTTCGGCGCCGCGGTCTGCATGGCCTGGATGGGCATGAGCCTGATGGATGCTTCCGTGTATGCCTACGACGCTGCCGACCCTGTCCTGCCGCTCATCGGCGGCGGCACCGGCGCGGACAGCTTTCACGACTTCATCTTTCTGTTCGACCGCTACGGCCAGCTCGGCCACGCGCGCGGCTGGGCCCGGTTCATGAAGGCGATCGGGGCGTTGGGGCTGCTCGTGTCACTGGCTTGGGGCGCGATCCTGCTGTATTTGCAGAGCGAGAACCTGGCCGAGCGCTGAACGCGAGCGCGTATGCTCGGCCGCATCGTCCATCGCTTCACTCCCGGCATGGCAACGCTCCACCCTGACGAGGTCGACCACTACCGCAGCGAGGGCTGGGTGATACCTCGCTTTCGCCTGCCCGCCGCGCGGGTCTCGGCGATGGCGATCGCGCTCGACACCTTGCTGCGCGAGAACCCGGGCGTGCGTCCCGAGAAGCTTGTCTCGGCGCACGTGGAGGGCGACAACGGCGAGGGGGTGCGCGGCAGCCGGGCCTTTCTCGACCTGGCGCGCGACCCGGAGATCGTCGAGCTGGTCAGCGGCGTGCTGGGCGACGACATCATCCTCTGGGGCTGCCATGTGTTCTGCAAGCCCGCCGGCGAAGGCTTCGAGACGCCCTGGCACCAGGACGGCCACTACTGGCCGATTCGCCCGCTCGCCAATTGCACGGTGTGGGTGGCGCTCGAGGAATCGACGGTGCAAAACGGCTGCCTGCGCGTCATTCCGCGCTCGCATGTCGGCAAGCATCTGCACCAGCATCTGCATGAAGACCGCAGCGACCTCACGCTGAACCAGCGCCTGGCGGCAGGCCAGTTCGATGAAGCCAGTGCGGTCGACATCGAGTTGCAGCCAGGCGAGATGTCGCTGCACGATGTCTACATGATTCACGGCGCGAAGGAGAACCGGTCGAACAGGCGCCGCACCGGGGTGGCGCTGCGCTACATGCCCGCGACCTCGGTGTTCGAGCGCAACCTGAGGCCGGCCGATGGCAAGACCGGGCTCACGGTCGACTTCGCGAATCGAGCCCTCTGGCTCGTCAAGGGCGCCGACCGCAGCGGCCGCAACGATCTCGAGGTGGGACACCTGCGCTGAGCGCGGCGCCCTGTCGAGGCTCGAACCCGACAGGCGAACACAGGCAATCGCACCTTGCGTGACTTCGAGCCGGACAGGCCGGCGGCGCGGCCTGGTGGTGGTCATGCATGGGCGTATGCTGGGCGAGCCGATCACAGTTCTGACGCGTCAACCTTCGCGGCCAGCGCCGGCGTTCCGCCACACACGCCGCGGAAGGCCGTACGAATGAACGACGCTCTCGCAAGACCCGCTCCGCTTCGAGCGCACCTGTCGGGCGCGTCTGCGAAGAAGGGCTCGATCGATCCCACGAACCTGCGCGCGAGTCTGCTCACGCTGATCCTGCGCGTGAGCGCCTACCTGGGTTTCGTGGTCTATGTGCCGAGCGTCATCCTGGGCGTGCGTCAGGGCCTCTACGGCGTGGTCGTGATCGACACCCTGGCGATATCGGTCGCGATCGGTCTCTACCACTTCGATCGCCTGCCCTTCGGCTGGCGTGCCGGGTCGATCTGTGCGATCTACTACACGCTCGCCATCGGCCTGCTCGTCGGCGTCGGCTCGATCAGCCAGATCTACCTGTTCGGCTTTTCCATCGTCGTGGTCCTGCTGTTCGGCCTGCGAGCGGGTCTTGCCGCCGCGCTGCTCAGCTCGCTGTCGCTGTTCGTCGCCGGCGCGCTCGGCCATGCCGCGCCCGAGATGATGCTGCCCGGCTACCCGCACGGCCTCACCGAATGGCTGGTCATCACCATCAACTTCGCGCTCGTCGACACGCTCTTGACGCTGGCGATCGGCGCGGTCCTCGTCGCCGTGAGCACCGCCCTGAGCAGGGCGGTCGAGACGGGCGCTTCGCTGGATCGCGAGCGCGCGCTGCTACGCACGCTCATCGATACCTTGCCTGACGTGGTGTTCACCAAGGACGCCGCCGGTCGTTTCGTCAACTGCAATCCCGCGACGCTCGCGCTGCACGGCGTCGAGCGCGAGGATCAAGTGGCGGGCAAGACCGTGTTCGACTTTTTCCCGCCCGAGATTGCAACGCCCTATCACGCCGACGACCTGGCGGTGATGGCGGGCCAGACGGTGATGAACCGCGAAGAACGCGGCCTCGACGGCACGGGCCGGGTGATCTGGTTTCTGACCATCAAGGTGCCATTGCGCGACGCGGCCGGCGAGGTGATCGGCCTGATCGGCGTCAGCCGGGACATCACGAGTCGAAAACACGCCGAGGCCGAGCGCGTGCGCCTGCTTGCCGAGCTGCAGATGCAGATCGAGCGCATGCCGCTGGCCTACTTCACGACCGATCGCTACCTTCGCTTCACGCGCTGGAACCCGGCGGCCGAGCGGATATTCGGCTACACCGAGGCCGAGGTGCTGGGAACGGATCTGTTCGAGGCGATCGCCCTGCGGACCACGACGTCGTCGACCGCGCGCGTGCTCGAACGGATCAGGGACGGGACCTTCGCGACTCACTACGAAGCCGAGCAGCGGATGAAGGACGGCAGCACGGTGACCTGCGTCTGGCACCACGCCTTGATGTTCGACGAGGACGGCGAGTTCTCCAGCCTGCTTTCGCTGGGCGAGGACGTGACGGCGCACAAGAAGCTCGAGGCGCAGCTGCGCCAGTCGCAGAAGATGGAGGCGATCGGCCAGCTGGCGGGCGGCGTCGCCCATGATTTCAACAACCTGCTCTCGGTGATCCTCAGCTACTCGGAATTGCTGCTCGAAGACCTGGGCCCGAGCGCTGCCATGCGCGAAGAGATCCAGGAGATCCACAACGCCGGCCAGCGCGCAGCCGACCTGACCCGCCAGTTGCTGATGTTCAGCCGCCAGCAGGTCATCCAGCCCAAGGTGATCGACCTCAACGAGCTGATGGCGGCGATGGACAAGATGTTGCGGCGCCTGGTTGGTGAAGACGTCGAGCTCACCTCGGTCGCGGGCGCGGCGCTCGGGCGGGTTCGCGCAGATCCGGGTTCGATCGAGCAGGTCGTTGCCAACCTGGTGGTCAATGCGCGCGATGCCATGCCGGTGGGCGGCAAGCTCACCATGGAGACCGCGAATGTCACCATCGACGAGGCGTTCGCCGCGACCCACCTTGGCGCCAATCCCGGCGCCTACGTGATGCTGTCGGTCACCGACACCGGCTCGGGCATGGACAAGCAGACGCTGGCCAGGATCTTCGAGCCCTTCTTCACCACCAAGGAAAGAGGCAAGGGCACCGGCCTCGGCCTGTCGACGGTGTTCGGCATCGTCCAGCAGTGCGGCGGAGCGGTCTGGGTCTACAGCGAGCCTGGCTTCGGCTCGACGTTCAAGGTCTACCTGCCGCGCGTCGACGCCGGCACGGCCGCGACGCTTTCGCTCTCTTCCGCGGCGGCGCCACGCGGCTCGGAGACCATCCTCCTCGTCGAGGACGAAGACCCGGTGCGCGATGTCGCCCGGGGCATCCTCGAGCGCAGCGGCTACCGCGTGATCGAAGCGCGCGACGGGGCCGAAGCCTTGCTGATCAGCGAGCGACACCCGGGCACGATCGACCTGCTGCTGACCGACGTCGTGATGCCGAAGATGAGCGGCCCCGAGCTCGCCCGACGGCTCGCCTCGAGCCGGCCCGGAACGAAGGTTCTCTGCATGTCGGGATACACCGACGATGCGGCCTTCCGGCACGGCCTGGTCGACGCGCGCTTCGCCCATCTGCAGAAGCCGCTCACCATCGGCACCCTGACCCGCGCGGTTCGCGCCGTTCTCGACGCGCCCGTCGACGTGCCGCCGAGCTAGCCCGACATGGAAAACCGCGCCGGCGCGAGGCTGCTGATCCTGGACGACGACCCCATCGTCGGCAAGGTGCTCGGCCGGATCGCCGAGCGGATCGGCTTCGCGGTCGTGTTGACGTCGAAGCCTTCGGAGTTCTTCAGCCAGGTCGTGCAATGGCAACCGAGCCACGTCGCCATCGACCTGTCGATGCCGGAGATGGACGGCGTGCAGGTGCTGGGGCGGTTGGCCGAGTCCGGCTGCGCGGCGCGCATCATCATCACCAGCGGCGCCGCGATGAGCGACATGAACGCCGCACTCGACCGCGCCCGCGCGCTCGGGCTGACGGTGGCCGGCGCATTGCCCAAGCCCTTTTCGGCGCCGCTCCTGCGCTCTTTGCTGGAAGATATCGCATCAGGCGAGCTTCGAACCGGAGAAACACCATGACCCACACCCCCGGATTGCGCCGCGGCGCAATCGCGTTTCTGATCCTGTGCATGACCTGGCTGGCCGGCTGCGCCGGCATGGCGGCACAGCGCCAGACCGGCGTGCAACGCCTGTACGTTCTCTATTGCGGCGAGGCCCGCATCCCCGACATCTCGCCTTGGTCGCCCGGCGTCAACGTCGGCCAGGCGGCGGTCTTCAGCGACAACTGCTACCTGATCCAGCATGGCAAGGACTGGATGCTCTGGGACTCCGGCTACCCCGACTCGCTGGCCGACACGCCCGAGGGCATCGTCGGCCCGCGCTCGCGGGCGCTGCGCAGCAAGACCCTGGCGTCGCAGCTCGCCGAGATCGGCGTCGCACCAGCGCAGATCAGCTATCTGGCGTTCTCGCATACGCATGGCGATCACGTCGGCAATGCCAACCTCTTTTCATCGGCGACGCTGTACATCCAGCAAGCCGAGTACGACGCGGCGTTCGGCACCGACGCGGCGAAGTTCGGCTTTGCGCCGGCCGGCTACGAGAAGCTGCGCGCCAACCCGGTGGTCAAGCTCAACGGCGACGCCGACGTCTTCGGCGACGGGTCGGTGAAGATCATCTCGACGCCCGGGCACACGCCGGGTCACCAGTCCTTGCTGGTCCACCTGCCCAAGACCGGCGCCGTGGTGCTGAGCGGCGACGTGGCGCACTTCGCCGAGAACTTCGCGGCGCGGCGCGTGCCCATCTTCAACTTCAGTGCGGAGCAGTCGCGCCAGTCCATGGACAAGATCGACGCCATCGTCAAGGCCGAGCACGCCCAGCTCTGGATCAACCACGACGCGTCACAGAACGCGACGATCGCGCACGCGCCTCAGTTCATCGAGTAGGCGGCTCCGTTCGCGGCTCGCGGTCACTCGAACGGCGAGAGTCAGCCTCGCTTCGTCAGGTCGTCTCGAAAGAACGCGTTCAGCTCGTTGCCCGAAGCCGCGTCGGCAAAACCGTCGAAGCGTCCGTGCTCGGCGATCGCTTTCGCGGCGCGCATGAAGCCACCCCAGGCCGAACGAGCCAGTGCGCCGCCGACGCTGATCCGCCGCACGCCGAGCGCCGCGACTTCCGCCACCGTCATCGGGCTTGCCGAGCCGATGAGCAGGTTGAACGGCTTTGGCGCGACCGCGGCGACCAAGGCGCCGATCTGCTCCGGCGTCCGGATCCCGGGCGCGTAGAGGCAATCGGCGCCGGCCTGCGCGTAGGCCTTGAGCCGGGCGATCGTTTCGTCGAGATCGGGCCGGCCGACCAGAAAGCATTCGGCGCGGCCGACCAGCAGCGTGTCGCCGCCTGACTGATCGATGGCCTTGCGGGCGGCGCGCATGCGCTCGACCGCGACGTCGATCTCGAACAGCGGATGGGCCGCATCGCCGGTCGAGTCTTCGATCGACAGGCCCGCGACACCGGTCTCGACCGCAAGGCGCACGCTTTCGGCGACGCTGGCCGCGTCGGCTGCGAAGCCGTTTTCGAAGTCGGCGTTCACGGGCACGTCGGTGGCGGCGACGATCTCGTGCAGGTGGGCCAGCGCCACGCTGCGCGCGAGGCCACCATCGAAATTGCCGCGCGACCAGGCGTAGCCCGAGCTCGTGGTGGCGAGCGCCTTGAAGCCGAGGCCTTGCAGGTAGCGTGCGCTGCCCACGTCCCAGGGATTGGGAATGACGAAACACCCGGTCCGATGCAGGTCATGAAAGGCGCGCCGCTTGTCGGCGATGCTGGGTCGAGGGTCAGCCATGCGGATCGCTCCGGTCGTGGTTCAGGATTTCGATTCTGCGTCAGCCGCCGCTGCGGGACACTATGGTGAATGTTGCAAGCACCCGCGTCGCTGCGGCCATGGCGCCTGCTGCCGGCCTACGCCATCAACGGCATCACGGTCGCGCTCGGCATCGGCTTGATCCAGCTCGTCGTGATTCTTGCCGCGGGGCCGCATGCCGCGCAGCTGGTGGTGAGCGGCGCGGTGTGCGCGAGCCTGGCCGACGTGCCGAACCGGATCATGAGCACCTGGCAGCGCGTCTCGGCCGCGGCGCTGCTGAGCTTTGCCGCGGCGCTCGCCGTCGATCTGCTGCGGCCCTTTCCGCTGGCCCTCGGCCTCGTGATCGCGCCGATCGCATTCGTCGCCATGATGACCATGGCCTGGGGCGCGCGTGCCGGTGCGGTCTCGTTCGCGCCCATCCTGTCGCTGATCTTCTCGATGGCCGTGCCGCCCTCGGGCCACGCCCTCGAGGCCGCGGGGTGGGGCGGCTTCGGCGGCTTGGCCTATCTCGGCTGGGCAGTGCTGTCGAGCGCTGCGTGCCAGCGCCGCTATCGCACCCTGGTTCTGGTCGAGACGCTGCGTGGCGCGGCCGACCTGTTCCGCTCGCGCGCCGGTGTGCTGGAGATGGGCCCGGACGTGGCCCGCTCACTGCCGCTGCGCGCGTGGATCAAGGGCGAGAGCACGCTGGCCGATCGGGTGCAGGCCGCGCGCGACCTTCTCTTCGTCGCGCCCGAGAGCTCGCGCTGGCATCGCGATGCGGCGATCCTGCTGCGCATCATCGACCTGCGCGACGTGCTGCTCGCCAGTCGGCTCGACGCGGAACTGCTCGGCATCGACGCGACCGGAAGGGCGATTCTCGACCACGTCGCGCGCGCACTGCGCCAGATCGGCGATCAGCTCGATCGCGCCGCCAACGAGATTCGCGACGGCACGGTGCCGGCCGAAGCGTCGTTGCCACGGTTCGACATCGAGGCATGGTTCGCCGACGTGCCGATCGCCGCTGGCGACGCCCGCGCCCGGCTGCTGCCGGCGTTGCAGACCCGCCTTCGCCAGCTCGCCGCCGACCTGCTCGGCATCCATCGCCTGCTGCGCGGCGGGCAGGACGCCTTGCCGCTGAGCCGCGACCAGCTGCAGCTGTTCGTCTCCAACCAAGGCTGGCCGCTGCGCGCGCTGCGTCCGCACTGGCGGCTCGACTCGCTGGTCCTGCGCCACGCCTTGCGCATGGCGCTCGCGTTGAGCGGCGCCTATTTCCTGGCGTTGGCGCTTCCCTGGGGCTCGCATCCGTACTGGCTCGTGCTCAGCGTGGCCGTGGTCTTGCGCGGCACGCTGGGCGATACCCTCGCGCGCCGCAACGCGCGCGTGCTCGGCACCATGCTCGGTTGCCTGGTCGTCGTCGTGCTGGCGAGGTGGGACTCGCACCTGACGCTGGGCGGTGTCTTTCTCGGCGCCCTCGGCGTCGCCCACGCCTTCGTCGTCCAGCGCTATTGGTTGACGGCCACGGCTGCCAGCGTGATGGCCTTGCTGCAGTCGCATCTGGTCAATCCTGGCAGCGGCTTCGCGGTCGCCGAACGAGTCGCGGACACCTTGCTCGGCGCCTTGCTGGCCTGGTCGTTCAGCTACGTACTGCCCTCGTGGGAGCGGCGCGGCATTCGCGAGGCGATCGATCGCGTCCTCAGAAACATGGCCGGCTACGCGGCGCACGTATTGCGGGTCAGCGCCGTCGACCCGGTCGAGCAACGGCTCGCACGGCGCGAGGCCTACGACTCGCTCTCGGCCCTGGCCGTCGCCTTGCGGCGCAGCCGCGTCGAGCCCAAGGGCGTGCGCCTGCCGGTGAAGGAAATCGCCAAGCTGCTCGACCACGGCGAGCGCCTGATGGCGCATCTCTCCATGGTCCGCGTGATGCTCGCGCAACTCGACGCGGAGGGCCAGGTCGCGAGCGCGAGCGCCACCTTGGGCGAGGCCGGTGCAGCGCTCTCGGCCTGGCTCGACATGAAGGGCCCGGGCGGCCCCGCCATCGAAGCCTCGGACGTCGACGAGCTCGGTTCGATTCCCGTGCTTCTGCCGGCGCGCGACGTGATCCCGTGGCTGTCGCGACGGCTCACGTTCCTGGTCCAGGAGGCGGTGCAGATTCGAGGCGCCGCGCAGTCGGCGCTGGCGAGCTGAGCCTGCACGTTCGCGTATCGTTCGCAGCCCATGGCCGCCCTCGACGATCCCCTGCACGACCGCGAAGTCGGCAGCCGCAACAGCACGCTCGACACGACCCGGATCGACGACGTCCGCATCGGCGCGGTACGACCGCTGATCACGCCGGCGCTGCTGCAGGAACGCGTGCCGGTCGACGACGCCACGCTGGCGCTCGTCGAGACCAGCCGCCAGGCGATCGCCGCCGTGCTCCATGGCAGCGACCACCGGCTGGTCGTGATCGTCGGCCCGTGCTCGATCCACGACCACGAACAGGCGCTCGAATACGCCGCGCTGCTGAAGGCGGTGGCGAGCAGGGTGAGCGACGAGCTGCTGATCGTCATGCGCACCTACTTCGAGAAGCCACGCACGACGATCGGCTGGAAGGGCTACATCAACGACCCGCATCTCGACGGCAGCTTCGCCATCAACGAGGGGCTCGAGCGCGCGCGTCGCCTTCTGCTCGAACTGACACGCCAGGGCGTGCCCACCGGTACCGAGTTCCTCGACCTGCTGAGCCCGCAATACGTGGCCGACCTGATCGCGTGGGGCGCGATCGGCGCGCGCACGACCGAGAGCCAGAGCCACCGCCAGCTCGCCTCGGGCCTGAGCTCGCCGGTGGGCTTCAAGAACGGCACCGAAGGCAGCATCAAGGTCGCTGCCGACGCGATCCTCGCGGCGCGCTCGCCCCACGCCTTCATGGGCATGACCAAGATGGGCGTGGCCGCCATCTTCGAAACACGCGGCAACGACGATTGCCACGTGATCCTGCGCGGCGGCAAGACACCCAACTTCGACGCCGTGAATGTCGAGGCCGCCTGCGCGGTCCTGCGCGCCGCCGGACTGCGCGAGCAGGTGATGATCGACGTCTCGCATGGCAACAGCTCGAAGGACTACCTGCGCCAGGTCGCCGTTGCACACGAGGTGGCCGCGCAGATCGCGAACGGCGACGAGCGAATCATGGGCGTGATGATCGAAAGCCACCTCGAACCGGGGCGCCAGGACCTGCTGCCGGGCGTGCCGTTGCGACACGGCGTGTCGATCACCGATGCATGCATCGGCTTTGCAGAGACCGAGCCCGTGCTTCTCGCGCTCGCCCGGGCCGTGCGCGTCCGGCGATCAGCCGCTCCATCCTCGCCAGGAATCGACACATGAACCTGTCCCGCTTCCCTCGCCGCCGCTACACCGCGGGGCCGACGCCGCTCGAGCCCATGCCCCGATTCAGCGCCGCGCTCGCGACCACGTGCCCGCAAGGACGCGGCCCCGAGGTCTGGGTCAAGCGCGACGACCTGCTGGGCCTTTTCCCGGGCGGCAACAAGACACGCAAGCTCGAGTTCCTGGTTGCCGACGCACTCGCGCAGGGGGCCGACACGCTCGTCACCTGCGGCGCGCCGCAGTCCAACCATTGCCGCATCACGCTCGCCGCGGCAGTGAAGGAAGGACTGAAGTGCCGCTTCGTGATCGAAGAACGCGTGGCAGGAAGCTACGACCCGAACGGCGGCGGCAACAACTTCATGTTCCGGCTGCTCGGCGTCGAGGCGATCACGGTCGTGCCGGCGGGCAGCGACATGGCGGGGGCCATGCGGAAGATGGCCGACGAGGTCGCGGCTGCGGGGCGCAAGGCCTACGTGATTCCGGGCGGTGGCTCGAACGCGCTCGGTGGCCTGGGCTACGTGGCCTGCGCGCAAGAGCTGCAGCAGCAGTGCTTCGAGCTCGGCCTGCCGTTCGATCGCGTCATCGTCGGCTCGGGCAGCTCGGGCACGCACGGCGGCCTGCTCGCCGGGTTTCTCGGCGAGCACGTCGAGACGCCGATCGTCGGCATCGGCGTCAGTCGCGACCCTGCCGACCAGGAGCCGCTGGTGCACCGCGAAGCGCAGGCCGTGCTCGACCTGCTCGGCGTGCCGCTGGTCGTGCCGCGCGAATCGGTGGTGACCATCGGCGGCTGGTGGCAGCCCAAGTACTCGGTGCCGAACGCGCCGATGGTCGAGGCCGTGCAACTGCTGGCCCGCACCGAGGGCCTGCTGCTCGATCCGGCCTATACCGGCAAGGCGATGGCGGGGCTGATCGGCCTTGCGCGCAAGGGAGTGCTCCGGCCCGACGAGAAGGTGCTTTTCCTGCACACCGGCGGACTGCCCTCGCTGTTCGCCTACGAAGGCGTCGTGCTGGGCGATACGCCGGTCGGCTGACCGTCGGTCGCGCGCGTTTCGCGCTCGATCGCGAGGCTTCAGACGGCGGAAAGCTCCGGCCTGCGCACGGCGGACGATGTCGCCGGCACGGTGGTCTGGCTGCGCATGCGTTCGGTCGCGCGGTCGAGGAGCGGCTTGTCCTCGAAGACCTTGAGGCGGCCCGTGTCGCAAAGGCGGCCGAGCATTCGCGCCGTCATCGAGATCGTGCTGCGATCTTCGTTGCCGTGCGTGAAGAGAAAGAACGTGCGGCTGGCGTTCATGTGGGTCAGGCGGACCTTCTCCCACTGATCCTTCAGGTGCAGGCGGTACGAGACACCGACCTGGAGGTGATGGCGCAGCTGCGAGCCCTCGGTCGGCTCCTCTGGTTCGGCCATCGCGACCACCGCAGGCGGCGCGGGCAGTGCAGCGGGCGCGGGCTTCTCCACCTCCAGGGGTGGCGGCACGATCGAAGGGAACGCGTCGGGGTCGGCTGGCGCAACGGAATCGACTCGCGCGGCGGGTTGGATCGGCGCGACGGGAAGAAGGTCGAGCGGCGCCGGTCGTGTCGCGAGATCGAGATCCAGCTCGGCCCCGCTCGCTTCCGGTGCGACGGCGACGGGCGCGACGTCGCTTTCGCTCGCGACCGGGATCGGGGCCGGGCTCGACCAGTCGACCGCGGCGTCGTCGACCAGTCCCACGCGCTGCGCTTCCTTGGCGCTGAAGCGCGGCTCGAACGCTTCGGCCTCGGCCGCACTGGCCACCGACGGGCTCGTGTCGTCGGCAGCCGGCAGCGGCGTTCGCGCCGCGGCATCCAGCTGGCGCAGCAGCATGTTGTGGTCGAGCTCGCTGCCGGCAACAGCCTTGAGCGAGCCGGAGTGATCGGCGATCAGCTTGCCGAAGAAGGCGTCGTGCTCCTCCTTCGGCCAGCCGATCAAGGCGAGGCCTTCGTCGAGCGTGCCCGTCAGGCCGCGCAGGCCGGCGAGGAACTCGCTTCGCTGCTGGGCCGAGCGCTTGGGCTGGATGCTGGCCACTAGATGGAACGCGGCGCGCCGAAACCGCTTCTCGCGTGCCGGATCCGTACTGCTGTCCTGCACCGCAGCGACGATGACCCGGCTCCACACGTCGGCCAGGAACGTCTTGAGGTAGTCCGGGATCGGCAAGTGCTCGTAGGCCTCGTGCAGGCGCGCGCTGAAGACCTGGGCGATCTGCCACTCGGCTTCCTTTGCGCGCAGGGTCGCCGCGGCCGGGCTGCTCTCGAACTCGGCGCGCGACGCGTCGGCCACGAAGTCTTCCAGTTCGGCGAGCTTGCGAACGTACAAGGGGACCTGATCGAAATCGCCTTCGATGATTTCCGTCACCAGCGCGTTGACGCGCCCGAGCAGGTCCCGGCCCGGCCCGCTCTCGAACTGGCCGAAGCTCGCCGCCAGCGTCGAGATGCGATTGATGAAGCGGCGCACCGCATGCTTGCGCGAGGAAAAGAAGCTCGTGTCGCGCAGGGCCACGCGCAGCACCGGCATCTGCAGCCGCGCGATCTCGCGCGCGATCTGCGGCGGCACGCGTACGTCGGCCAGGATCTGGTCGAACAGGCTGGCGACGACCTCGATCACCATGTGATCGACCTCGCCGGTCGAGGCTTGCACCAGCTCGTCGTGATGGGCGCGTATCAGGTTGGTGGGCGCCATGCCGCCGTAAGCGCCTTGCACGGCGCCACCGGCCATGGAGGCCAACGCGGATCCGAAGAAGGTGGGTTCTGCGCCCATGCGCGTGTCGCGCGTCTCGCTGCCGGCGCCCTGACCCGGCTCGGCGGGCGCGGCGTTATTCAGCCGGCGCAGCAGATGCATGAGGTCGGCATCCGAGACGCCACCGACGGCGCCGCCGCTCGCCACCGTGCCATCGGCCTGCGTCACGGCGCCCGGCCATGTCGCGCCGGCCAGGGCGTCTTGCATCAAACGCTCGAACAGGGCGGCCGGGTTTGCCGTGACCGCGCCGCCCGCGGGGCCGCCAGCGCCGACCGCTTGCGGATTGCGGACCGAGGTCTCCCAGGCGCGCGCGGCGTCGGCGGCAGCGCCGACGGGCATGCGGCCCATCATCGACTTCTCCCACAGATCGCGCATCACCTCGAAGCCCGGCGCCGCCGCGCTGGCCGCAGCGGCCGGGGAGCCGCCACCACCGCCGCCGCCGCCCCCGAGCGATGAAGGCGACGGGCGCACCGCGAGATCGACCTGTCGAAAACCGCGCGCCGAGAAGTCCTTGATGATGTCGAGATAAACCTGGGGCAAGGTCTTGGCCAGCGCCTGGCCGAGCTCCTTGACGAGAACGCGCCCGCACTCGCCCCCTTCGGCGACCGCTTCGACCGCCTGGTTCAGCGCCGCGGCGACGATCTGCCCGCGCAAAGGGTTTCGGGAAGGATCGGCCCAGCCGAGGTCGAGCAACTCGCCGGTGTAGGCCGAGAGCTCGCGCAACTCCGCCTCGCATTCGTGGGCGATGAACTGGCCGACGCGCTCGAAGGCGAGCCGGTCTTCGAACTTGTCTTCATCGACCAGGCCGATCGCCATCCAGTCGGTGGGGTCGCGCGGGGCAACGACAGTCTCGCCCTCGGGCGAGACGTCTTCATCAACCGCCTCGCGCAGCGCCTTCCCGAACGCCGCAAGCAACGGCTGGCGCGACTGCTGGACGACCGCCAGGGCCTGCGTCATTGTCGGACGCTCGCTGGGGATGGCCGTGCGCACCAGCGGCTTGAGCGCGCTCGCCGTTGCGTCGACGGCCTCGGCCGTCGCCTCGCGAATGGACTTTTGCGCCGACTCGAGGGCCGTCTGGATGCGTGTATCGCTCGAGCTCATTCGCGCGCTGACCGGAGGTGTGAATGCAAGGCGGCCGGACCGGCCCCGTTAGCATGAGGAAAGTATCGTCGCGCACGGGCGAATCGGGACCCTCGCGCATCTGTCGAAAGTCACGCCGGGCGCGTCTTCTTCGCGCATCCGGCGCCGGTGGCCGGCGTGGCAGCGCCAAAGTACGTTTCCGCGCGGTCACAGACCCAAGTAACCCCACTCGGCCTCGGCGACATCAACGGGGTCGAACTGGCCGAGGCAGGCGAAGAGGCGCGCCGCATTGGCTGCGAGGCGATGCATCGGCGCGTCGGGCATCTCGCTGGCGACGTGGTCGACGAAGGCCTCGATCCACCGGCTACGTGACAGCCACGCATTTTCGGAATCCGTCATGAGCGCGACTGGAACACGCGTCGCGCTGCCTGTCCGTGCGCCATCGAACTCAGCGTGGCCCTCGCATGCCGTTGAGCATGTCGGCCGAGCCTGCGAGGCGCAGTCGGCACGCCCGCTCCGGCAGCGGAGCGCTAACGCGGCATCGACCGGATCGAGACCGGGCCGGCCGCGAGCTTGATCCGCTCGCCCGTGTCCACCAGCTTGCCCTCACGGATCGCGTAGAGGGCGAGCGCCCTTTCGACGTCGAACTGGACGATGACGGTCTTGCTGTCCTGCGTGAAGACGACGCCCTGCGCGGCCTCGCCGCCGGGCACTTCGCTGACCTTCGTCGCCCATCCGTCCTGGATCGCGAACAGCGACACGGTGCCGAGCTTGTGGCGGCCCGGGTCGGTGGTCAGCAGGTTGGAGCCGGCCATCGACGACACCGCGATCCAGCGGCCGTCGGGCGAGATCGCCACGCCCTCGGGCGTCGCCGAAACAGAGATCTGCTGCGCCGCACGGAACGGCCGCTTGCTCACGTCGACGAGCGTGACGACGTCCGCGTCGTCTACCGTTCTTCCGGTGCCGGTGTTGCCGATCACGGCCCAGCGCCCGTCGCTCGAGATGTCGATCGCGTAAGGGTTGACGCCGGTCGAGATCTTTTCCTTGGTGAGCGTGACGGCCGAGCCCTCGATGCTCAGCACCGCGGCGCCGTTCTCGTCACGCAGCGCGACGATCGCCGACTTGCCGTCGTGCGTGAACGAGATGCCCGACATCCGCTTCTCGCCGACCTTGACCTGGCCGGTGAGCTTGACGTTCTTGCCCTCGATCGTCAGCACCTTCACCGTGCCGTCGTGCGCAGCCACCAGCAGCAAGGTGCCCTCGCGGTTGATCGACAGGCCGTTCGGATGGGCGCCGACGTCGACCTTGGCGATCAGCGCCGGCGGCGACGCTTCGAGATCGACGATCTGAAGGAAGTTGTCGTACAGCTCCTTCTTGGCGGCGTAGTCGTAGCGGGTCGGCGCGGCAACGATGGCCAGCTTGCCGTCGGGCGTGACCGCGACCGCTTGCGGCGGGCCTTGCACCGTGTGCTCGAGGCCGACGTCGACCGTCGCCTTCACCACCGGCGGAAACCGCGTCGCGTCGAGCACGACCAGGCTGTCGCGCGGCGCCGGTTCGGGAAACGTGGCCACCCCGTCGACGCGAACGAACTTGCCGTCCTGGGCCGAGACGATGATGTCGGCGCCGTGCGCCGCGCTCGCGCACAGCGCGGCCATGCCCAGGGCACGGCACAAGGCAGATGCAAGGTTCTTCATGGGTCTCCTCCGGTTGCGTATGGGTGGGTCGAGCGCCAGGGGCGTTTGTACTCTTTGACAGGCTGCAAGACCTTCGGATGATCCCTGCCAGCGCACGACCGTGTCGTCCGATGTGCCGCCGCGAAGGTTTGCGTCAGCCTGCCGCGAACAGTTCGCGTGCCCGCTCGGGCAAGCCCTTTTTCAGCCGCCCGGCGATCGCCACGGCTGGCCGCGCAGCGAGCATCCGGGCAAAGGCGGCGCGCACGTCGGCGGCGCTGACGGCGTCGATCCTCGCCGCGATCTCGGCACGCGAGCGCACGCGCCCGAGCGCCAGCAGATCGAGCGCCGCATCCTCGACCCGACGCGACGCGTTCTCCCACGCCCGCAAGCGCCGAACCGCGATCAGGTTGCGTGCGCGCTCGAGGGCGATTGCGTCGACGTGACCGGCCTGGGCTTCGAGCAGTCGCTTCATCTCGACCAGAAATTCCTCTGCGTGCTCGGGCGCGGTCGAGGCCTCGATCACGAACTGGCCGGCGAGCTCGGTCACGTCGGCCGAGCAAGAGACGTGATACGCCAGGCCGCGTCGCTCGCGGATCTCGTCGAGCAGCGGCGAGCTCATGCCTTCGCCGAACAGCGCGGCCGCCACGGCGTGGGCGTGATGCGACTCGTCGGCCAGCGCCGGCATCGGCAGGCCGTAGACGACGTGTGTCTGGCCGAGCCCGGACACGGCGCGCGAGCCGGTGCCGCCGATGTGGGCTGGCGCCGGCATCACGCTGGCCTGGCCGGGGCGCAAGTCGCCGAACGCGTCCTGCACCGCGGCCACGACCCTGTCGGCATCGATCTTCCCGGCGACGCCGACCACGAGGTTGGCGCCGACGTAGCTGCCCTCGACGTAGCCCAGCAGATCGTCGCGCGTGAATCGCCCGATGTTGCCGCGCAGCCCGATCACCGGCAGGGCCAGCGGATGGCCGCCGAAGCAGAGCTTGTCGAACAGCTTGAAGGCGGTGGAAAGCGGGTCTTCCTCGTCTTCGGCATATTCCTGCACCAGCACCTGGCGCTCGCGCTCGAGCTCGGCTTCGGGGAAGGTGCCGTTCTGCACGATGTCGCCCAGCATGTGCACGAAAGCGGTCGCGTCGCGCGCCATGCCGCGCATGTGAAAGGCGGTGTGGTCCTTGTCGGTGTGCGCGTTGACGTCGGCCCCGAGCTGCTCGGCGTCGAGATTGATCTGCTGGCAGCTGCGCGTCTTCGTGCCCTTGAAGGCCATGTGCTCGACGAAGTGGCTGATGCCGCTCTGGCGCCGCGCTTCATGGCCGCTGCCGCTGTGCACGAACACGCTGACGCTGGCGCTTTCGAGGTGCGGCAAGCTGATGGCGACGACGCGCACGCCGTTGCCGAGGGTGGCGACAAGCGTGTCGCTCGGGGTGATGGCATCGTTCATGGGCCGGGCATTGTGGCTGCGCCCATGACGCGCCGTGGTTCGAGCGGATACTCGGTGTATGCGGCACGCGGCTTGCTCGCAGTGGCCGGGCAACAAGGGCGAGCATGCAGATACGGGTCGGTTTCGAAATGGCGTACAGCTGCCCGCAGCCCACGCCGATGCTGTTGGTCCTGAACGTCCACTACTCGCGGGCGGCCGACCTGGTGAAGCCCGACCTTCTGGTCACCGATCCGCCGGTGCCGATCGGCGCCTACCGCGACCTGTTCGGCAACTGGTGCAGCCGCATCATCGCGCCGCGCGGCAGGATCGTCCTGCGCACCGATGGACTGATCAACGACAGCGGCCTGCCCGACGTGGTCGTGCCCACGGCGATGCAGACGCCGGTCGAGCAACTGCCCGAAGACACGCTGGTCTATCTGCTCGGCAGCCGCTATTGCGAGACCGACCAGCTTTCCGACGTTGCCTGGCAGCGCTTCGGCTCCGGTCCCACCGGCTGGGCGCGCGTGCAGGCGGTCTGCGATTTCGTGCACAAGCACATCGAGTTCGGCTACCACAACGCCCGGCGCACCCGCACCGCCTGGGAGGCCTACAACGAAGGTGTCGGCGTCTGCCGCGACTACGCCCACCTGGCGATCGCGTTCTGCCGCTGCCTCAACATTCCGGCGCGCTATTGCACCGGCTACCTCGGCGACATCGGCATGCCGCCGCCCTATGGCCCGATGGATTTCGCGGGCTGGTTCGAGGCCTGGCTCGGCGACCGCTGGTACACCTTCGACGCGCGCAACAACATGCCGCGGATCGGGCGTGTGCTGATGGCGCGCGGCCGCGACGCATGCGACGTCGCGCTGTCGACTGCGTTCGGCCCGAACACGCTCGATCACTTCGAGGTGCGCACCGACGAGGTTCCTTCGCCCGCGTGATCCTGGGCAGCGCAGCCGCTCAGGCTGGCCGGCGCAGCACGGTCACCTGTCCGGCGACGCCTTTCATGTCTTCCTCGCGCAGCACCGGCCGGGTCACGCTCTCGACCTGCCAGCCGGACTCGGCAGCGAGCCGCTGCAGGTAGGCGGCGGAGTGCGCATAGCGCAGCGAGCCCAGCAGCCGGGTGTCGAGGTGCTCGCTGACTTCGGTCGAAAACGCGAACAGTCCGCCCGCGCGCAGGGCCCGATGGGCGCCCCTGAAGATCGCCGACAGCTCGCCGATGTAGATGAACACGTCGGCGGCGACGATCACGTCGAAGGTCTCACTCTGCGGCGCCAGGTGGGCGCCGATCTCGCCGACGACCAGCGTGTTGTAGATCTCCTTGCTTCTGGCCTCCTCGAGCATTTTTTCCGAGACGTCCAGGCCTGTCAGCGAACGCGCCAGCGGCTTGAGCAGGACGCCGCACAGGCCCGTGCCGCAGCCGAGGTCGAGCACGTCGACCGGCCCCGCCGGAAGGAGCGGCTGCAGTTGCGCGGCCAGCAGCTCCGGCACGCGATAGTTCAGCTGCTTGACGAGGTGGTTTTCGAAGCCCCGCGCGTATCGGTCGAACATGTCGCGAACGTATTGCAGCGGCGACGCGTCCGGCACCACCTCGGAGCCCAGCGATGCCAGGACATAGCGGATCTTCTCGGGGTGGGTGACATCGTCGAACTCCAGCGCCTTGCGATAACTCGCGACCGCCTCGTCCCGGCGGCTCAAGGCGTCGAGGGCCGCGCCTTTCATGATCCAGGCATCGGCGCAGTCCGGCTCGAGGCGAAGCACATGCTCGTAGCAGGCCAGCGTCTCTTCGCGCTGCTGCCGTTTCCACAGGATCAGGCCGCGGCCCTTGAGCGCGCGCGTGTTGTCGGGCTGCAGGCGCAGCGCGCGGTCGTAGCTGGCCATCGCCTCGTCGCCGCGTCCCATCAGGCGCAGCGAATTGCCGTGATTGGCGTGCGCGGCGGCGACGCTCGGATCGATGCCGACGGCCTGCCCGATCAGGCGCTCCGACTCCGCCCAGTCGTCACGCTGTCCCCTCAGCACGCCCAGCATGTGCAGGGCGTGAAAGCTCTTCGGCATCCGTTCGAGGATCTGCCGGTAGAGCACCTCGGCGGAGTCGAGATCGCCCTTTCCGTGGCACGCCAGGGCCTGTCGGTACTTCGCCTGCAGCACAGCCTCGGGCACCTTGCCCGGGCCCGGCAGCGCGCGACGCCTCACGGGCGTTCAGGCGACGATGCGGCCCCGGTACCGGCGGCCACGGCGCGCGGCCGGCTCGGCACGCCGAGCTCGCATTCCAGCGCGGCGTCCCAATGCGCGAGGTCCGCCGCGGCGCGATAGGTCGATTGCAGAAAGCGCATGAGCGTCGCCTCGGGATCGGCGGCACCGCGAACCGCCTCGTACGGCAACAACCATTCGCCCATCGCTGCAGCCCAGCTCGCCTCGCCGGGCTCGACCTTCGCTTCGCCGAATCCCGGCGGCGCCGGATAGGCGTAGGAATAGAAAGCGGCTTGCGGATAGACGTCGTTGCCGGGCCAGAAGCCGGCGCTGCTGACCTCGTGCGAATAGGCCTCGCGCGTCACCGCGTCGGGCAAGCCCGGTACGCCGCCCGGATGCGGGGGCGCGGCGCGTCCGGAAAAGCGCGTGACCGCAAGGTCGAAGCTGCCCCAGAACAGATGCACCGGACTTGCCTTGCCGAGGAATGCCGTGCGGAACAATCGAAACACGCGATCCACCGCAAGCAGCGCGCGCCAGAACGTGTGCGCCGCCGCGGCGTCGTAGGCGGCATGGGTTTCGTCGTCGGGAAAGCGGATCGGGTCGGGCACCTCGTTGGGCAGGGTGACGATCGCCACGTCGATGTCGATAGCGGAGAGCTCGGCCATCAGACGGCGATAGAAGGCGGCCACCGACATCGGCTCGAGAGCGAAGCCGCGCTCGGCCGAGTCGGAAGAGCGGACGATCAGCCGGTGGTCGACCAGGTCGAAGTCGATCTCGACGATGCCGCTGCCGGCGGGGATCGGCGAGCTCCCCAGTCCGCGTGCGTTGACGTAGAGCGGCACCTGCCAGCCGTGGTTGAGCCAGGGGGTGAGCGCGAGCCTGACCTTGCCCACGATCTGGGTCCAGAGCTGGAGCGTCGCCAGCGTGTCGCGCGCCTTGGGGTAGTCGAGCACGGGCCAGACAGCGTGGCCGGTTTTCGCGTTACTCATGCCACCGCTCCTGTTCGCCCTCGATTACCCGCAGTCCATCTCGGCGGGCACTCATTTCGCCTTGAACATTTCCTCGCAGCGCGAAACGCTGGCCCGGCCCTGGTTGTCCAGCACGACATCGGCCGAGGCGATCTTGCCGTTCTTGGCGACGACGAGGCGCAGGGTGCAGGTGCGGTCGTCGAGCCCGATGTAACCGGCGGCCGTCGACGCGCCGATGGCGGATGTCCAGCTGAATTCGACCGTTCCGTCGAGTAGCTCGGCACGTTGTTTCCATTTGCCGTACTGGTCGAAGAAGTCGCCCGCCGGCATGCCGATGACCCGCTTGTTGACGACGCTCTGGACGGTTTCGTCTTTCTTCAGGACGCCGCACGCGGCAAGTCCTGACAACAACAGCAGCGCGACGGCGGTGCGGATGGGAACGGGGCTGCGCTCGGGGATCAAGATCGCTCTCCAGCAAGACGGACGACGCAATGGTCGCACGCCTCCGCCCACCCGAGCGACGTTGCCCCGGCCCGCCTTACTGGTTCAGCAGGATCGAGGCGATGATGCCGGTAGCGACCGCGACGAGGACGTAGTCGCCGCCGGTCTGCACCCAGTGGTAACCGCGCGGAGGCGCATTCAGGTGGTGGCCGCGCCAGTCGTCGACGACGTACTGGCGGCTCCGGTATTGCGGCGGCAGACGACCGCCGCGATAGAAGTTGTGATCGGGACCGGCACCGCGACGGTCGCCCATGCGGCGGTCAGGCGGTCCGGGTCGATAGCGCGAATTGGGCGCAGGTGCGGGACGGTAGGACGGCCCGCCGCGATGCGGCTGGACGTCACGTGGTCGGACGTCGCGCGCCTGCTGGCCTGGGCCGCGCGAATGATCCGGCCCGTTGTCGTTGGCGCCTTGGGCGAACGCGAGGTTCGACGATCCGAGCGCAAGCGCTGTGATCGCGGCAGCGATGGTGGTGATCTTCATGAAAGAGTTCCTCTGGGTCATATGTCGATCGTCCCTATTCGGTCGGACCGAGACTGTAGGAAAAACCCGGCGGCGACCGTCGGTGAAGGGCGGGTCCGGCCTCGCCGGTCGGCTCGCCGGCTGTGGCATCCTCCCCGGCGCCATGGCCGACCCCGCGACCCGCGCCCGAACGTCGCTTGCGCGCTACCACCAGAAGCGCGACTTCAAGCTCACCCCCGAGCCGGCCGAAGTTTCCGGCAAGGCGCCGACCGGGCACGCCGGCGCCTTGTCCTTCGTGATCCAGAAGCACTGGGCAAGCCGCCTGCACTACGACTTCCGGCTCGAGCTCGACGGCGTGCTGCTGAGCTGGGCGGTGCCCAAGGGTCCGTCGTACGACCCTTCGAAGATGCAGATGGCCATCCACGTCGAAGACCATCCGCTGTCGTATGCGGCATTCGAGGGAACCATTCCGCCGAAGCAATACGGCGCCGGCACGGTCATCGTCTGGGACCACGGCACGTGGGAGCCGGTCGGCGATCCGCACGAAGGCATGCAGAAGGGCAAGCTCCTCTTCAAGCTGCACGGCGAAAAACTCGCCGGACTGTGGGAGCTGGTGCGAATCGCCAAGCCAGGCGACAAGCAGGACCCGTGGATGCTGTTCAAGAAGCGCGACGCGTGGGCGCGACCGCTGGCCGAGTACGACGTGATCGCGGCGCTGCCCGACAGCGTCGTCGCCAGACCGCTAGGGCAGGTCGAGCAGCGCGAGCCGCGTGAGGCGTCGACTCGCGCGTCGGTCGTGGCGCCGGCTGCGCGGGTCGAGCCCGATCTCTCCAGGGGCGTGAAGGCGCCGCTACCCGCGAAGCTCGAGCCACAGCTCGCGACGCTTGCCGCGTCGCCGCCTTCAGGCGACTGGCTCGTCGAGACCAAGTTCGACGGCTATCGCCTGATGGCGCGAATCGAAGACGGCAAGGCCAGGCTCATCACGCGCAACGGTCACGACTGGACGAGCAAGATGCCGTCTCTGGCCGCGGCGATCGAGTCGCTGAAGATCGCCTCGGCCTGGCTCGACGGCGAGATCGTCGTCATGAACGCATCGGGCATGCCTGACTTCAACGCCTTGCAGAACGCCATCGACGCCACGAGCGATGGCGGCATCGTGTACTTCGTGTTCGACCTGCCGTTCCTCGACGGCCTCGACCTGAGAAAGCTCCCTCTTCTGTCGCGCCGCGCTGCGCTGCGCGAGATCGTCGAGGCGAAGCCGTCCGACCGCGTGCGCCTCAGTCAGAGCTTCGACGCGTCGCCGGCGCGCATGCTCGAAGCGGCGCGGCAGATGAAGCTCGAAGGCATCATCCTCAAGCGCCCCGATGCGCCTTACGTGTCGGCGCGCACCGAGACCTGGCTGAAGCTGAAGTGCCATGCACGCCAGGAGTTCGTGCTCTGCGGCTTCACCGATCGGACCGGATCGCAAGCCGAGGTCGGCAGTCTGCTGCTCGGCTACCACGACCAGGGCGAGCTCAAGTACGCCGGCAACGTCGGCACCGGCTGGAACGCGAAGCTCGGCAAGGACCTGCATGCGCGTCTCGTCGGGCTCGAGGTCGACGAGCCCCTGTTCGATGCCGAGTCCCTGAAGCCAGGGCGCTGGTCGCGTCGCACCGCGGGGGCCGAACGCTGGGTGAAGCCGCAGCTCGTTGCCGAAGTGTCGTTTGCCGAATGGACGCCCGACGGCCATGTTCGCCACGCCGTGTTCCAGGGGCTTCGCACCGACACGCCGGCCAGGGCGGTGACGCGCGAAGTCGCACGCGCGTCGATCGACGTCGACGCGAAGGCTGCTGGTGGGACGACCGCCGCCAAGCCGGCGAGCAGCATCAAGATCACGAATCCCGAGCGCGTGATCGATCCTTCGACCGGCCTCACCAAGATGGCCCTCGTGCGCTACTACGAGAGCATCGCCGAGCGCATCCTGCCGCACCTGAAGGATCGACCGGTCTCGCTGGTGCGTGCGCCCGATGGCATCGCCGGCGAGCTGTTCTTCCAGAAGCATCCCGAGACGCGGATGCCCGGCCTGCGCGAGTTCGATGCCTCGCTCTGGCCCGGCCATGCGGCATTGCTCGGCGTCGACAGTGCAGCGGCGCTCATCGCCGCGGCGCAGATGAACACCATCGAATTCCACACCTGGAACTCGACGAGCCGGCACATCGACCAGCCCGACCGCGTCGTCTTCGACCTCGACCCGGGCGAAGGCGTCTCGTGGGCGCACGTGCAGGAGGCGGCGCTGCTCGTGCACACCTTGCTCTCGGAGCTGAAGCTGGAAAGCTGGCTGAAGACGAGCGGCGGCAAGGGGCTGCATGTGGTCGTGCCGATCGCGCCCAAGCTCGGCGCCGAGATCGTGAAAGGCTTCTCGCAGAGAGTCGTGCAGCACATCGCGGCGACGATTCCCGAGCGCTTCGTCGCCAAGAGCGGCGGCGCCAATCGGGTCGGTCGCGTCTTCGTCGACTACCTGCGCAACGGCCACACGCAGACCACCGCCGCCGCGTTCTCGGCCCGCTCGCGGCCGGGGCTCGGCGTCTCGATGCCGGTCGCGTGGGAGCAACTGATGGCGCTCAAGAGCGCAGCGCAATGGAATATCGCGACAGCGCGCGAGTACCTCAGCTTCGAGCAGGTCGACCCGTGGGCCGGATACTGGAAATCGAAGCAGACGCTGGCTGCGGCGATGAAGACCCTGGTCCGCTGAATCGTCGCGATTCGCGTGAACATGCCGCGCACGCGCGCGGCGCTTTCGCAACGGTCGCAGTGACAAGGCACGGGTCTTGCCCGTATGCTCCGCGTCCGCCATGCAGGGGCCCGCGGGCCGTGTGGCGACAAAGGAGTTCATATGGCCGCGCGTTCGATCGCTTCGCTGTCTCTTTCTTTCGGCCTCGTGTCGATCCCGGTCAAGCTGTACTCCGCCACCGAAAGCTCGGCCGCAGTGCGCTTCAACATGCTTGCCAAGGACGGCTCCCGCCTCAAGCAGCAATACGTCTCCGAGAAGGACCAGACGGTCGTCGAGCGGGCCGAGATGGTCAAGGGCTACGAGTTCGAGAAGGACCGCTTCGTCATCTTCTCGCCCGAAGAGCTGAAGGCCGTGCAGGAAAGCCCGAGCCACACCGTCGACATCGTCGCCTTCATCCCCGACAAGGCGATCGACCCGATCTTCTACGACAAGGCCTACTTCCTCGCTCCCGACAAGCGCGGCGCCAAGCCCTACAACCTGCTCATGGAAGCGATGCGCCAGAGCCATCGCGTGGCGCTCGCCAAGTGGGCCTGGAAGGGGAAGCAATACGTCGTGCAGGTGCGACCGGCCGAAGACGGCATCGTGCTGCAGCAGCTTCTCTATGCCGAGGAAGTGCGCTCGCTCAAGGAACTCGACATCGAGAAGGTCACCGTCTCCGACGCCGAGCTCAAGCTCGCGATGCAGCTCATCGACCAGATCTCCGAGGACACCTACGACCCGACGATGTTCGAGGACGAGGAGAAGAAGCGCATCCTCGCCGCCATCGACGAGAAGATCGCCGGCAAGCAGGTCATCGCCAACGAGCCGGTCGAGCCGGCCGGCGGCGCGCAGGTCATCGACCTGATGGAAGCGCTGCGCGCCAGCCTGGGCGCGAAGGGTGGCGCCAAGGCCAAGGCGACCGCGCCCGCCGCGAAAGTCGTCGCTGCAGCGCCTGCCGTCGAAGCCGTCAAGGAACGCAAGGGCGTCAAGCGCGCACCGAAGGTCGAAGAAACCGCTGCTCCCGCCCGCGCCCGGGCGAAGAAGTGACGAAGAGCGAACCAGCCCCGAACACCTACACGATCCGCGGCATCCAGGAGATGCTGGGCCTCTCGCGCGGGGTCATCTCCGGGCTCATCGATGCCGGCTTCGTGGCACCGAGCCGCGGCCCGCGCAACGAATACCGCTTCACCTTCCAGGACGTCGTGCTGCTGCGCACCGCCGTCGAGCTGCAGGGCGCGCGCGTTGCGCCGCGCAGGATCCTGAGCGCGTTGCGCCACCTGAAGGCGACGCTGCCCGGCGAGCTGCCGCTCACGGGCCTGCGCATCACGGCGGTCGGCAACGACGTGACCGTGCGCGACGGGCGCTCGCAGTGGCAGGCCGAGTCGGGGCAGCTGGTGATGGATTTCGAGGTGGCGCCGGTGCAGGGCACCGTCACCCTTTTGCAGCGCAAGCCGGCCGCATCGCAAGCGCAGAAACAGGACGACGCCGCAACCGTGTTCGGCAAGGGCGAGGCGCTCGAGCGAAGCGACATGGCCGCCGCGGAAGCGGCCTATCGCAAGGTGCTGGCGCTCGACCCCGACCACACCGACGCGTACCTCAACCTCGGCGC
>JBDTNU010000004.1:0-39363 GCA_039933535.1 Caldimonas sp.
AGCGTCTTCGGTTTCGCGCGCGTTCAGAGGAGACGCGACATCCTGCCCCTTCCGCGGTCAGTATAGAACGGCCCCGCGGGGTGCGTCCCGCCGCCAGCCCGGATGGTTTGCGCCTTACCTTCCGTGCCGGACAAGCGACCTGAGCACTCGGGTGCAAGTGATTGCCGCGACGAATGTCTGCACGATGAGGTCGATCACAGCTTCTCGTCCGGGCTGCCGGCGACGATCTGGGCGTGATTCAGCGCAGCGACAAGCAGGACGCCGCCGATGATGTTGCCGATCAAGGCCGGCACGGTGAACTCGGCGATCACGGCCCACCAGCTGCCGCCCATCGCCGCCCACGTGAAGGCGGAGATCGAGCCGGCGACAACGTGGCTGAAGTGCCCGAGCCCGACGAGGTAGGTGATGAACACGATCACCCAGATGCGACCCGCCTCAGCGAATGGCATGAGCCAGACCATCAGCGCGATCAGCCAGCCGGCGCCGATACCGCGCAGCAGGGTCGTCGAAAAGCCAGCCCCGATCTCGCTGCGGCCGATCTCTGCGAAGACCTTCCTCACTTCCGGATCGAAGAGAGTCGAATGCGCCGAGATGAGGGCCACCGTGACGGCCCCGATGAGGTTGGCGGCGAGGACCACGCCCCACAGCCTGCCGACGTTGGCGAGTCGTCGCCAACTCGGCTCCTGCAGCAGCGGCAGGATCGGCGTCAGCGTGTTCTCGGTGAACAGTTGCTGGCGCGCCAGGATCACGACCAGAAAGCCGAAGCCGTAGCCGAAGCTGTCGATCAACGGCCGCCACGGCGCATCCGGGAGGTGGGCGATCATCAGTCCCTGGCAAAACATCGAGAAGCCCATCGAAAGACCGGCGGCGATGCCCGACCAGAAGAGCGCCGACGTCGGGCGGGCCAGTTCCTCCTCGCCTTCGCGCAGGATGGCCTTGTAGACGACGCGGCCGGTCGGCGCTGACCTCTCGTCGGCCTCCTTTTCCTCGGCCTCTTCGGACTTCGTCACTTCGGCGCTGTCGCTCTCGTTCTCGACCGCGCCTTTTCGGACGGCGACTTTCCGCGGCGCTGCTTTCACGATGACTCCAGGGTTCGGCAATATGGCGCGTTGAGAGGCGACCGGTTCAAATCCCCATCTCGGTTTCCTTGATGATCGTGTCAACTTCGGAGTGATGAAGCTCGCTTACCAACATCAAGCGCTTGGCAACGCTCTCGACGTACGCCCAGCGTTGGCCGAGCAACTTCTCTGCGGCCGCGACGTAGGGGGTGATGTCGTCGGACAGACCGGCAAGCCTCAACTCGTCTCTCGCGACTTCGAAGTCGCCCGCTGATCGAGCCGGCTCCACGCTGACATCAAAGCCCTGAGCGGCGGCGAGCTGCTCGCTGGCCAAGCCGGCACACAGGATCAGCGCTATGCCGCCAGCGACCTCGGGATCCGTCCGGGCCGATGCTTCCGCCACCTTCTGAGAAGCCCGAAGTTTTCGACGACTCAGCGCAGCGGTTATCTCGCCCGTTCCGTAACTGTCGGCCTTCAGAGGAGCCGCAAGGACGTGATAGCGCGAAAAGCTGGTCGCCACAGCGTGCCCCGCGAGATGGAATGCCGACTCGGTCCCAGCCATGGCCGGATCGTAGCGGCAGGCGTGCGCAATTGAAGTTGCCATGTGAACCCAGAACGGAAAAGGATTGGCAAACAAACGCGCTGATGTCCTACGGCTGGCTGCGCGCAGCCACGCTTAGGCTAACCCTCGTTGTCGATCGTCTACGCGTTGTTGGACAAGCTGCCGCATGACCATCAGAGTTTTTCTTGTCGAGGACAACCCGTTGATACGGGGGAGTCTGATCGAGGCGCTTGAAGAGCTTGCCCTGGTCCAAGTGGTGGCCTTCGCAGCGACGGAAGACCGCGCCGTCGAGTGGCTCAATGAGAATCGCGACGGTTGCGACCTGGTAGTGGTCGACATTTTTCTGGAGCGAGGCAGCGGCTTGGGCGTCTTGACGAGATGTGCGCACATGGCCTCCATCGCCTCGGTCGTGCTCAGCAACTACGTGACAGCTGAAATGAAAAGGAAGTGCATGGACCTGGGAGCGAGCCGCGTCTTCGACAAATCGAACGAGATCGAGGAGTTGATCGAATTCTGCACAAGTCTCGACGACGGTGAAGCGCTGTAAGTTGGCCCGAGACTCGGAAGGGCTTTAAGGCGGCCGACCGAATCCCCGTCGACTCGGCGTGCGCCGTTACTGTTTGGACTTGGGTTCGGACTTGGACTTTGACTTGGGCTTGGGCTTGGAGCCAAGCTCCTCCGACAGGCCCGCCGCGAGAGCCTTACCCGCTTGTGCGCTCATTTCGACTGGAAGAATCTCGCCACCATCGAAGGCCAGTTGGACGCGGATTTTGCCGTCGGTCTCCGCCCGCGAAACGCCAGCGCCCAAGATATCCAGCGCGGGTGCGAGCGCATCCGGGGCCTGCTCGGTTTTGTCGAGCAGCGCGATCGCTGCAGCGGGTGCAAGCTTTTTCGCGATCGCGATGTCGACCTTCGACTTCTTGCGCCGACTCGGAGATCCAGAAGGCGCCTTTCGACGCATCAATTCTGCCGCCTTCGCCGCGGGCCGAGCGCCCTTGCGCGCCGCCTTCGAAACCGTGCTGGCCATCGAAAAGATCTCCTCGTCTACAACGTCCAAGAGCGAATGATGATGTCCCGCAACGCGCCACTTTAGCGCAACCAGTTGGCCGCAAAACGCGAGCTGCGCCGGGCTGGCCGGACCTCACAACCGCCTGGTTTTTCCTTCGCGACTGGGGCCTTGAAATCGTCGGCGCCCGCTCCTATTTCGCAGTCGCGGGCGATCTGCCTGCTTGCAACCGCGAAAGGAGAAGCGTCGTGTACCCGTCTATGTTGAACCCGCCTGGCGAATACCTCGCCAATGTTTTCCGCTTGCAGGACCACCTCGACGAGCTGCTCAGTGGGAGCGGCGTCGGCTCGAGCATTCGCGCTGTCTCGCGTGCCGGCGCGTTCCCGGCGCTAAATGTCGGTACGTGGGCGGACGCCCTGGAGATTTACGCGTTCGCCCCTGGCCTCGACCCGTCGTCGATCCAGCTCACCGTCGAAAATAGCCTGCTCGTCGTGTCTGGCGAAAGGCGCATACCCCGACGCGATGCCCAAGAAGGCTCTATCAGCTACGCCCGGGAGCGATTCGACGGGCCTTTTCGCAGGGTGGTCACGCTGCCCGATGATGCCGATGCCACTCGCGTCGAGGCGTCCTACAGGAACGGGGTCCTCAAGATCGTCGTGCCCAAGCGCGAGTCGGCCAAGCCCCGCCAAGTTCAAATTTCCAGCAGTCGCTGAGCGACCACCCCCCGAAGGAGAATCCAATGCAAACGCAAGTGACCAGCTCGGACGCGCGTCAGGCGCCACCGCTGCTTCCGCCAGTCGACATCAGCGAGGACTCGTCGGCGATCACGATCATTGCAGACATGCCGGGCGTCGAGACAAGCGCCGTGTCGATCAATGTCGACGGAAGGACGCTCACCATCGAAGCGCCGTTGGCCCTGGGTGAGGCCAATGCCCTGGTGTCAATCTACGCAGAGATCAAGGCCCACAACTACCGTCGCGTGTTTGAGCTCAGCGGCGAACTCGACACCACGTCGATCGATGCAAGCCTCGTCGACGGCGTGCTCACGCTTCGCATTCCGAAGCTCGAGCGAGCGAAGCCGCGTCGCATCGAAGTGAGGGCCGCCTAGAGCTTCCCGAGCCCCTTGGGGGGCAACTCGACAGAGACGCAAGTTGAAATCCGACGAGGCGGTTATCAGGGCACGTCGTCGGGGAATCCGTCTACCAGGCTCTGACCGACGTCCCTCAGTGTGCTGACCACGCAGCGCACGTTCGAATCTGCTCCCGCCTCGGCGGCCGCGGCCATGAGGTTTCTGCCGAGCTCGGGGGCCGAAATCAGGCCTCGCTTGTGAAGAAGGGCCGCCAGCTCAAGAAAGAGCGCAGTGGTGGCCGACAGCGCCGCCGTCGGCGTCACCTCGTAGACATCCTGATCCATCTGTTCCTCCTCGAAAGAATCGACATCCGATAACCCACTTGGGCGTCGCGCTCGAGCCCTTTCTTCAAAAGGCCTGTTTAGATGCCAGCGGCGATCTGCGCGTTCAGACGATAGTCCGAGAGCGGCCCTTCAGCGGAGGCCAAGCGCAATCCCCCGTTGTCTACGCATGAATGATTTCAGCGGCCATCGGCCGAACCCGTTCCAACCGTCGCCCCACCCATAAGCATCCCAGCCATCAGCCGCGCAGTTTTCGCGTCGCAGCGGATGCCGCCCGCGAGACGCGCGTTCATCGCGAAGCCGTCGAAGGCCATCAGCGCGACGCCGGCGATCACGCCTGCCTCGGCGATCGGAACGCCGAGCGAGCCGGCAATCCAGCCGGCGACGCGCCCCTGGAACAGCCGGCGGAGTCGTGGGTCGTAGGGCTCCCCCTGGGCGCTGCTCGAGAGCGCCTGCATCACGTTGTTGGCGAAGCCGTGGGTGGCGCGCGGCAGGTCGCGCCATAGCGCGAGCAGCAGCCGCTCGAGGCGCAGGCGCGGGTCGGCGATCGTCGTCAGCGTCTTGCCGAGTCGATCGAGCCGCTCGACCAGCCACGGCTCGTAGAGCGTGTAGAGGATGGCGAGCTTGGACGGAAAGTAGCGGTAGACGTTCGCCGACGAGATGCGGGCCTCGGCCGCGATCGCAGGGATCGTGGTGTCCCCGTAGCCGCGCACCGAGAACTGCGCGAACGCCGCCGCCAGGATCGCCTCGTGGACGTCGCCCTTCTTGGTCTGCGCCATCGCCAGCCGCCTCCTCGTCTGATAAATGAATGCTATTCGCTATTGACTTTGGCGGCCAGACTTTTACAGTCAAGGCGTCGCCGCCCGAGGTCCGTTGCATGCATGCCGCCATCCGCACCCAGGAGATCAATCCGGCCCGCCTGACCGGCCTGTATCGCCGGCAGTTCGAGCTCTGCCGGGTCGGGCCCGGCCAGACGGTCGCCGTCGTGAGCGATCTCGGCACGCGGCGCGAATACATCCAGGCCGCCTTCGCCGCCGCCGAGGAGATGGGCTTCGACATATACGAGATGTGCGTCAACGCCATCCCCGGCTGGACCAGCGTCGGCGTGCCGACGATCGGCAAGTGCAAGGGCACGCTCGAGGCGCTCGCGGCGGCAGACATGATCCTGATCTTCCACGTGCCGCTCTTCTCGAAGTGGCTGCGCGAGGTCCAGGCCAAGGGCGTCCGCGTGCAGATGGTGATCGACGCGCCCGACGACCTGTACCAGCTGCAATCACCTCCCGGGCTCAAGGAGGCGATCCTCCACGCGCAGGACCTGTACCGCGCGACGAAGGAGGTGCGGGTCACGAGCAAGGCCGGCACCGACCTCACCTACCGCTGCGGCGAATACCCGGTAATGAGCCAGTACGGCATGGCCGACGAGCCAGGCCGCTTCGACCACTGGGGCGTGGGGCTGCTTCACACGTTCCCGAACGAGGACAGCGCGAATGGCATGGTCGTCATCGCGCCGGGCGACATCGTCATCCTCCCGTACTGCCGCTACGTCGTCGATGCGGTCACGCTCGACATTCGCGAGGGCCACATCGTCAGGATCGAGGGTGGCGTCGACGCCGCGCTCATGCGCGAGTGGCTCGCGGAGGGCGAGACCGGCCCGAGCGATCGCGATCCGTACGCCGTCTCGCACTGCGGCTGGGGTCTCAATCCGCAATGCCGCTGGGACGCGATTGCGCTGTACGGCGACGCGCCCGAGCGTGCCCGCGCCGCGGCACGCAGCTTCCCGGGCAACTTCCTGTTCTCGACCGGGCCGAACACGCAGGGCGGCGGCAAGCGCACGACTCGCGGCCACTACGACGTGCCGATGCGCGGCTGCACGATCGCGCTCGACGGCCGGGTCGTCGTCGAGGACGGGCGCGTCGTCGATCCTGCGATGAAAGTCGCGCGCGTCGCTCGCTGACGCGGCCCTTCGACACGATCCCGCCATGCTGATCGACGGCTCCTTCGAGGTCGCGGCGCCGCCCGCGAAGGTGCTCGCGCATCTGTTCGACGCGCGCCTGATGGCCTCTTGCCTGCCCGGCTGCGAATCGCTCGAGATGCTCGACGCCGACCGCTACCGCGCGGTTATCGCGATGTCGCTCGCCGGCGTCAAAGCGCGCTTCGACCTCGTCGTCCAGATCACCGGACGCCAGGCCGACGGCATCCGCGCCGAGACGCGCGGCGATGAGGGCGGCAACGCGAGCACGCTCTCGGCAACGAGCGAGGTGCGCCTGTCGCCGGTGGGCGCCGGCACGCGCGTCGACTACACCTCGGACGTCGCCGTCACCGGCCGGCTCGGCCGCTTCGCGCTCGGCATGATGAAGAAGCAGGCGCAGAACCTCGGAGACGCGTTCGCGGCGAACTTGCAGGCGAAGCTGGCCGAAGCTGCGCCGGTCATCGACGCGCCCGAACCGACCGACGCGACGCCGGTTGTCGCGCGGGTGTCGACGCCCGTGGTCGAACCGGTTCGTGCGACACCGCAGGCACCGATCGATGTCACGCCCGCGCCCGCCCGCAACGGTTTCGTGCGCTGGCTGCGCCGCCTCTTCGGCCTGGACCGCGCGTCGTCGGGCACGACGCACTGACATGGCGACGCTTGCCGGCATGCTCTGGCCGCGCACGGTCGACGAGGCGACCGCCTGGCTTGCCGAGGATCCGGACGCCAAGCCGCTCGCCGGCGGCGCGACGCTCGTTGCGATGATGAACGCACGGGTCATCGAGCCGCACTGCCTCGTCAACCTCTCGCGCATCGACGAGCTGCGCGGCATCCGCATCGAAGGCGACGGGCGCGTGCGGATCGGCGCGTTCACGCGCCACCGCGAGACCGCCGAGTGCCAGGCGCTGACCGGCACTGCCGCCGTCGTGCCGCGCGCCGCGGCGCAGATCGCCAACGCGACGGTGCGCAACATGGGCACGATCGGCGGCTCGATCTCGTTCGCCGATCCGGGCCTCGACTACCCGCCGGCAATCGTCGCGGCCGGCGCCGAGATCGAGATCGCCTCGGCCTCGGGCCGTCGCCGCGTCGCCGCCAAGGACTTCTTCGTCGACTGGTACACGACCGCGCTCGAGCCGGGCGAGATCGTCACCGCGGTGATCGTGCCGCGCCTGCCCGGCGGCGCTGCGTACGACAAGCACGCCCGCGTCGCCGGCGACTACGCGACCGTCGCCGCCGCCGTGACGATCGACGCGCGCGGCGCGGTGCGCGCCGTCATCGGTGCCTGCGGCCCCACGCCGATCGCGGACGAGGCGGCCGACGCGCTGCTCTCGTCCGACCGCAGCGACGCCGCCGTCGCGAAGGCGGGCGCGATGCTCGACGCGCGCGCCGACCCGCTCGACGACGTGCGCGGGAGCGCCGAGTACCGGCGCATGCTGATCCCGCGCCTGCTGCTGCGGGCACTTCGTTGCGCCGAAGCCGACCAGCGGAGCGCAGCATGAGCGCGGCACCGCTCGCAATGCACGACGAACGCATCGCGCTCGACATCAACGGCGAGCACGTCACCGTCCGCGCCGAGCTCTCGACCACGTTGCTGAGCGCGCTGCGAGACGAGTTGCAGCTCACCGCCGCCAAGCGCGGCTGCAACCAGGGCGTGTGCGGCGCGTGCACGGTCTCGATCGACGGCGAACCCATGCGCGCCTGCCTCTCGCTCGCGCATGGCTGCACCGGTCGCGAGGTGCGCACGCTGGAAGGATTCGCCGACGAGCCGCGCATGCGGGCGCTGCAGCGCGCGTTCGCCGAAGGAGGCGCGTTCCAGTGCGGCTTCTGCACGGCCGGCATGCTGGTCGCCGCGCATGCGCTGCTCGGTCGCGACGCCGACCCCGGCGACGCCGACGTGCGCAAGGCACTCTCCGGCAATCTCTGTCGCTGCACCGGCTACGTGAAGATCGTCGCCGCCGTGCGCGCCGCGGCACGCGACCTCGGAGGTCGGACATGACGGTCCTCGAAGGCGCCGTCGGCCAGCCGCTCGCCCAGCTCGAGGGCGACGAGAAGGCCACCGGCCGCGCGCTCTACATCGCCGACCTGTATCGCACCGGCATGCTGCACGGCGCGCTGGTGCAGAGCCCGCACGCGCACGCACGCATCCTCGGCTACGACATCGCGGCTGCGCGCGCCCTGCCCGGCGTGCGCGCCGTCGTCACCGGCGCTGACCTCGATCCGAAGCACCGCATGGGCGCCTTCATCAAGGACGAGCCGGCGTTCGCGCAGGGCAAGGTGCGCTACGTCGGCGAGATCGTCGCCGCCGTCGCGGCCGACACCGAGGCGATCGCGCGCGAGGCGGCGCGCCTGGTGCGCGTCGACTACGAGGTGCTGCCTGCCGCCATCGACCCGGTGGCGGCGCTGGAGCCGGGCGCGCCTTGGGTCCACGACGATGCCGCGTCCTACGTCAAGGTGTTCGATGCCGGCACCGACGGCAACGTCTGCTCGCGCACCGAGTTCCGCACCGGCGACGTGGCGGCGGCCTGGGCGGAGTGCGATGTCGTCGTCGAGGACACCTACACGACTCAGGCACAGGCGCATCTCTCGCTCGAGCCCTGCGGTGCGCTGGCGGAGATCGACGCCGCCGGACGCGTCACGCTGTGGTCGGCGAACCAGTCGGTGTTCCGCGTCCAGGCGAGCGTGTGCGAGTCGCTCGGCTTGCCGATGACCAAGCTGCGCTGCCTCACGCCGCGCGTCGGCGCCGGCTTCGGCAACAAGATGGAGGCGCACGTCCAGCCGGCGGTCGTGCTGCTGGCGATGAAGACACGCCGAACGGTGAAGCTCGTCCTGAGCCGCGAGGAAGACTTCGAGACCGTGCGCGCGCGCCATCCGTTCCGGATCCGCGTCAAGACCGGCGCGAAGGCCGACGGCACGCTGGTCGCGCGCGAGATCGAGTTGCTGCTGGACGGCGGCGCCTACGGCGACGACAGCCCGGGTGTCCTCGGCTATGCACTCCTGATGCAATGCGGTCCCTACCGCATCCCGCACGTGCTCGCGCACGGCCGCGTGGCGTACACGAACAAGCTTCGCTTCGGAGCTTTTCGCGGCTTCGGCGTGCCGCAGGTCACCTTCGCCACCGAGACGCAGCTCGACGTGATCGCGGCGAAGCTCGGCATCGATCCGATCACGCTGCGCCGCAAGAACATGCTCGTCCCCGGCGACCCGTGGTTCGGGGGCCAGCCGATCCGGTCGAACGGGCTCGCGGAGTGCGTCGATACCGTGGAACGAGAGTCGGGCTGGAAGAGCGCATCGACGCAGGATGCGAACGGCGGCGGCACACGCCGTGGCCGCGGCGTCGCGCTCTCCGCGCACATCAGCGGCCTGCTCGCGTCGGGCGCGATCGTGCGCATGCTCGAGGACGGCAGCATCCTGCTGAACACCGGCGCGGTCGACATCGGCCAGGGCTCGAACACGGTGCTGACGCAGATCTGCGCCGAGGCGCTCAAGGTGCCGGTGAGCGACGTCGCCATCGCGAACCCCGACACCGACGGCTCGCCCTACAACTGGGGCACGACGGCAAGCCGGGTCACCTACGTCGCTGGCCGCTCGGTCGTCGGCGCCGCGGCCGAGGTCGAGAAGAAGCTGAAGGAGCACGCGGGCGAGATGCTCGAGTGCTCGGTCGACGACCTCGAGCTGCTGCCGGGCGGCCGCGTCGCGATCAAGGGCGTCGAGGACCGCGCCGTCACCTTCGCGCAGATCTCCGGCCGCGCCCACTGGGCGGCGGGCGGCCCGATCATCGGCACGCACAGCTGGGTGTTCGACCAGAAGACCTTCGACCCCAAGCGCTCGGTCGCGCTCGGGCTGCCATTCGCGGCGATCGGCATCTTCAGCTTCAACGCCGTCGTCGTCGACGTGGAAGTCGACGAGACAACAGGCAAGGTGCGCGTGATCGGCGCCTGGTCCGCGTGCGACATCGGTCGTGCGATCAATCCGCTGATGGCGACCGGCCAGGTCGAGGGCGCGTTCGTGCAGGGCATGGGCTTCGCGCTCGTGGAAGAGATGGTCTGGGACGGAGCGCGCCTCGCCAACCCGAGCCTCATGGACTACAAGATCCCGACCTTCGCCGAGCTGCCCGAGACGCTGCGCGCGTACCTCGTGGAGTCCGACGAGCCGAGCGGCCCGTTCGGCGCGAAGGGCGTCGGCGAGCTCGGCATCAACGGCGTCGCCGCGGCGATCGCCAATGCCGTGGCCGACGCGACCGGCGTGCGCCTGCGCGACCTGCCGATGACCGGCGAGCGCGTACTGCGCGCGCTGGTCGCCGAAGGCACGAAGGTGCTCGCATGAGGATCGCCGACTACCCGTCGCAGGAGCCGCTCTCGCCGCTCGGCCGCACGTACCACGAGCGTGTGATGGCGAAGGGCGAAGGCGTCGTCGGCGCCGAGTTCGCGTACGGCGACGATCCTTACCGCCAGCTCGCCGTCCACCATGCAGGCGAACCGAATGGCGACGTGCTCGTCTTCTTCCACGGCGGCGGCTGGACCAGCGGCTGGAAGGAGTGGATGAGCTTCATGGCGCCGGCGCTGAACGCCCTCGGCGTCACCTTCGTCACCGCCGGCTACCGGCTCGCGCCGACGCACCTGTTTCCGACCGCCTTCGACGACGCGGCCGATGCGATCGCCTGGGTCCACGCGAACATCGGCGCGCACGGCGGCGATCCGGCGCGGATCTTCATCGGCGGCCATTCGGCCGGCGGCCACTACGCCGCGCTGCTCGCCGTCACGCGTGCGTGGCGCGATGCGCGCGGCCTGCCGAAGGACGTCGTGCGCGGCGCGTTGCCGCTCTCGGGCGTCTACCGATTCGACGCCGGGAGCGGGCTCACGATGAGGCCGCGCTTCCTCGGCCCCGAAGGTCCGGACGACGCGGCGACCGACGCCTCGCCGTTCCTCCGCATCGATCCCGCCATCGCCGCGCCGTTCCTCGTCACGCACGGCGGTCGCGACTTCCCGCACCTCGTCGTGCAGGCCGCCGAGATGATCGACGCCCTGCGCGCGGCAGGCCTGCGCGCGGATCACCACGTCCTCGAAGACTGCGACCACTTCGAGGCCAGCCTGGCCAGCGGCGACGAGCGATCGGGCTGGCCCGCTCGCGCCGCGGGCTGGATGCGATCGGTCGGCCGGAACACGTCACCACCCAGAGGAGAACACCCATGACCCGCTTCTCAACCCGCAGCGCGCTCGTGCTCGTCGCACTCGCGAGCGCCGCGGCCGCACCGGCCTGGGCCCAGGCCGACAAGCCGCTGCGAATCGGCTTCTCGATGGCCCGCACCGGCATGCTCGCCGTCGCGACGCCGTCGCAGCTGAACACCTACGAGCTGTGGCGCGAGCAGGTGAACGCGCGCGGCGGGATGGACGTCGGCGGTGTCAAGCGCAAGGTCGAGTTCGTCACTTACGACGACCAGTCCAAGCCCGAGCAGGCGGTGCGCATCTACGAGAAGCTCATCACCGATGACAAGGTCGACCTGCTGCTCGCGCCGTGGGGCACGCCGTTCCACATCTCGATCGCGCCGGTGCTCGAGAAGTACAAGTTCCCGATGATCGGCAACACCGCGGCCTCGGTCGCGCTGCGCCAGGTCAAGCCCGGCTACATCTGGTTCCCGACCTCGGCGATCCCCGACCGCATCGGCACCGAGCTCACGGCGATGCTCAAGGCCAATGGCGTGAAGTCGGTGGCCCTGCTCTCGAACGTGCTGCCGTTCACCAAGGAGATCAAGAACGCGATCGAGCCCGAGCTGAAGAAAGCCGGCATCGACGTCAAGGTCACGAGCGAGTACCCGCCCGACATCAAGGACATGACGCCGGTGCTGACGCAGATCCGCGGCGCCAAGGTCGACGCCGTGCTCGCGCTCGCCTACCCCGGCGACTCCGTGCTCTACGCCAAGCAGGCGAAGGAGCTCAACGTCAACGCGCCGTTCCAGTTCATCGCCATCGGCCCGAGCGACGCGTTCTTCCCGAAGGCCGTCGGCGCCGCGTCGGCCGACGACGTCGTCACGATCGCCCACTGGGCGCCGCGCCCCGAGTGGAAGGGCTCGCAGGCCTTCTACGACGCCTACGTCAAGAAGTTCGGCGAGGACCCCGACTTCCTCAACTCGGCGCTGGCCTGGATGTCGCTCGAGATCCTGGAGCAGGCGGTCGCCAAGAACGGCCTCGACAAGGAGAAGATCCGCGCCTACGTCTCGACCACGACCTTCGACACCATCAACGGCAAGGTGAAGTTCGACGGCGTGCAGAACAGCATCACGCCGACGGCATTCGTCCAGTACCAGAAGGGCAAGCTCCAGATCGTCTGGCCGGCCAGCATCGCCACCGGCAAGTACGAGCCGAAGAAGGGCTGGTAGGGAGCATGGGCCGTCGCATCCGCTAGGCGTCGATGTCGCTGCTCGAGACGCTGCTCTCGGGGCAGTTCCTGTTCGCCGCGCTCGTCACCGGTTCGCTCTATGCGCTGATCGCGCTGGGCCTGAACCTGGTGTACGGAACGATGCGGATGCTCAACGTCGCTCACGGCGACGTGGTCATGCTCGGGGCCTACGCGTCGTACGGCGCGTTCGCCCTGCTCGGCGTCTCGCCTCTCGTCGCGATGCCGGGCGTGGTCGTGCTCGGTGGCCTTGCCGGGTACGCGCTCTACCGCGGCGTGTTCCGGCGCCTGCTGGCGTCGTCGACGCCGGCCGGCGCGGGTCGGCTCGAAGCGAACTCGCTGCTGCTCTTCTTCGGCCTGTCGATCATCGTCCAGAACGTCGTTGCGCTCGCGTTCACGCCCAACACGAGGAGCGTCGCCTACCTCACCGACGTCTGGCGCGTCGGCAACGTCTCGATGACGGGCAATCGCCTGCTCTCGCTCGTCGTCGCGAGCGCGACCTGCATCGGCGTGGCATGGTTCCTGTCGCGCAACATCGCCGGGCTGGCGATGCGCGCCGTGATCGAGCGGCGAGAGGCGGCGTTCATCGTCGGTGTCGACGTCGACAAGGTGCAACGCTCGAGCTTCGTGCTCGGCTTCGCCAGCGCCGCGCTCGCCGGCGTGCTGGTGTCGATACTCGAGCAGTTCTCGCCGTTCTCGGGCTTCCCGTTCACGATCGCCGGCTTCATCGTCATCATCCTCGGCGGCCTGGGCAACGTGAAGGCGGGGATGCTCGCGGCGCTCCTGCTCGGCGCGATCGAGACCTACGGCGTCGCGCTCACGTCGGCGAACCTTCGCTCGGTGCTGCTCTACGGTAGCTTCGTCGCCGCGCTGCTCCTGTTCCCCGACGGCCTGTTCGCGCGCCGCGCGGCAAAGCGCTGAGGTCAAGAGATGCGCGGACTGTTCCCGAGCCGCATCTGGACGGCGGCGTTCCTCGCCGGCGCCTTGCTGCTCGTCGCGCTGCCGTTCTTCGCCGACGACTACCTGATCGGCGTCGGCCTCGCGCTGCTGATGTGGCTCGCGCTCACCGAAAGCTGGTGCGTGCTCTCGAAGATGACCGGCTACGTCTCGCTCGGCTCGGTCGTGTTCTACGGACTTGGCGCGACGCTCGTCGTCGTCACGTGGCAGAAGGTGCCCCTCTGGATCTCGATTCCGGCCGCCGGGCTCGCCGCCGCGGCGTTCGCGGCGATCGTCGGGCTGCCCGTGCTGCGTGTGCGAGGCCCGTACTTCGTGATCCTCACCTACGGCCTCGCCGAGCTCGTCAAGTACAGCATCATCGCGGCCGAATCGGCGGCGGGCACGGCGAGCCGGATCCTCTTCGGCGCGCCCGACCTGGTGACGATCTACTTCGCGATGTTCGCGCTCGCGCTGGCCGCAATCGCCCTGCTCTCCTGGGTGAGCGGCTCGCGCTTCGGCCACGGCCTGCGCTCGCTGCGCGAGAACGAGGAGGCCGCGGAGACGCTCGGCGTGCCGGTCATCCGCTACAAGCTGATCGCCTTCGTGCTCTCGGCCGCGATCCCCGGCATGGTGGGCGGCGTGATGGCGCTTCGCTCCACCTACTTCGTCGTCGGCCAGGTCTTCGACCCGATGCTCTCGGTGACCGTGATTGCGATGGCCGTGCTCGGCGGCGGCGACGACACGCGCGGGCCGCTGCTTGGCGTCGTCTTCCTCACGCTGCTCTCGGAGTTCCTGTGGGCGCGCGCACCGCTGCTCTACATGATCCTGCTCGGCGTGATCCTGTTCGTGTTCGTGCTGCTCGTGCCGCAGGGGCTGGTCGGGCTTCTCGACCGAAAGTCGCGGGAGCGGAGCGGCGCCACCGTCGACGCGGGCGAGAAAGAGCTTGCGTGAGCGGGCCTCTCCTTGCCGTGCGCGGCCTGGGCAAGCGCTTTGGTGGCCTGGTCGCGCTATCGGACCTGAGCTTCGAGGTCGCACGCGGCGAAACCGTCGGCGTGATGGGCGCCAACGGCGCGGGCAAGACCACGCTCTTCAGCCTCATCGCCGGCAACGCACGGCCGACGAGCGGCGGCATCGAGGTCGACGGCCGGTCGATCGCCGGGCTCTCGCCCGATCGCGTCTGCCGACTCGGCGTCGGTCGGACGTTCCAGATCGTCAAGCCCTTCCCCGCGCTCACCGTGCGCGAGAACCTGCGCACGGCGGCGATGTTCGGTCGCGCCGCGATGCCGAACGCAGCCGCGGCAGACCGGCACACGCAGCCGGTGCTCGACGCGCTGGGCCTTGCCGACGCGGCCGACCGGCCCGCCGCCACGCTGACGCTCTCCGGCCAGAAGCGGCTCGAGATCGCGCGCGCGGTCGCAACCGGCGCGAACCTCGTCCTGCTCGACGAAGTGATGGCCGGGCTCACGCCCACCGAGGTCGCGCAGATGCTGGAGACGCTGCGCCGCCTGCGCGAGTCATACGGCCTGACGCTGCTCGTCATCGAGCACGTGATGCGCGCGCTGATGGACCTGTGCTCGCGCATCGTCGTCCTGCACCACGGCGAGCGCATCGCGATCGGCACGCCCGCCGAGATCGGTGCCGACCCGCGCGTGCTCGCCGCCTACCTCGGGAGCGAAGAGTGAGCGCGCTGCTCGAGGTCGACGAGCTCGTCGGCGGCTACGGCCCGACGCGCATCCTGCACGGACTTTCCATCGTCGTGCGGCCCGGCGGTGCGACCGCGCTGCTCGGCGCCAACGGTGCCGGCAAGACGACGCTGATGAAGACCCTGTGCGGCCTCTTGCCCGTCGTCGCCGGCCGCATCCGATGGCGCGGCGACGACATCACCCGCGCCTCGTGCGCCGAGCGCGTCGAGGCCGGCCTCGTCCTCGTGCCCGAAGGGCGGATGGTGTTCCCCGGCCTCTCGGTGCGTGACAACCTGCGTCTCGGCGGCGTCAACCCGCGCGCGCGACCGAACGCGAAGCGCGGGCTCGACCGCGTCTACCACTTGTTCCCGATCCTGCGCGACCGCGACCAGCAGTTCGCATCGACGCTCTCTGGTGGGGAGCAGCAGATGCTCGCGATCGGTCGCGGGCTGATGGCCGAGCCGACCCTGATGCTGCTCGACGAACCCACCCTCGGCCTGGCGCCGATCATGGCCTTGCACATGTTCAACCTCGTGAAGACGCTGGCCGCCGAATCGATCACCGTGCTGCTCGCCGAGCAGGACGTGCGGCGCACGCTCGCCGTCGCCGGCTACGGCTACGTCATCGAGAACGGCCGGGTCGCAAGCCACGCCGATGCCGCAACGCTCGCCGACGACCCGCATATCCGCCAGGCCTACCTCGGACTCTGACGACCATGACTTCTCTCACGCCCTATCGCGTCCCGGGCCCGCCCGCCCTCGCCCTCGACCTCGCGGGCGACGGCAGCGGCGGCCTCGTCCTCTTCATGCACGGCATCGGCGGCAATCGCAGCAACTGGCGCCGACAGCTACCGGCGTTCGCGCCGCACTTCTCGTGCGCCGCATGGGACGCGCGCGGGTACGGCGCGAGCGACGACTACGAGACAACGCTCGCCTTCGACGACTTCGTCGACGACGTGCTGCGCGTGCTCGACCACTTCGGCGCCGGGCGCGCGCACCTCGTCGGCCTGTCGATGGGTGGCCGCATCGCGATGCGCACCGCACTGCTCCATCCCGACCGCGTCGCGACGCTGACCCTGGTCGACACGCACGAGGGCTTCACCGCCTTCTCGCCCGAGCAGCGCCAGGCCTTCGTCGACAGCCGCCGCGCGCCGCTCCTGGCCGGCAAGGAGCCGCGCGACATCGCCGACGGCGTCGGCCGATCGCTGGTCGGGCCGCATGCGACGGAGGAGCACCTGCAGGAGCTTGTCGCGAGCATCGCCTCGCTCCACAAGGCGTCGTACATCCAGTCGCTGCAGGCGACGGTGGACCAGGTCGACGTCGGCGATATCCGCGCGATCGCGGCGCCGGTCCACTTCATCGTCGGCGCCGACGACCCGCTGACCCCACCGGCGATGCACTTCGAGATGGCGGCCAAGCTCGGCGGCGCTCCGGTGAGCGTGCTGCCGCGGGCGGGACATCTCAGCAACATCGAGAACGGGGATGGGTTCAACGGGTCGGCGTTGGGATGGTTGTTGCCGCGTTCGGGGCTGGCTGCTGTTCCTGAGCGATGGCCTGCGTCGCTTTCCAATTGACCCGACTCACGCAAATACTCTCTCAACCTCGGGGCAGGCCGGAACCGGAACTTCTTGCCTGCCGTCACAGCGCATGTCATACTGAACCAGATGGCTCAGTATTCACAAGCGCGCTTCGACACCTCGTTCGCCGCCCTGTCGGACCCCGTCCGACGCGGCGTGCTCGAACAGCTGATTCGGGCCGACTCATCCGTCACGGTCCTCGCCGAGAGGTTTCACATGACCCTGACCGGCATGAGGAAGCACCTCGGCGTCCTGGAGCAGGCGGAGCTCGTCACCACGGAGAAGGTGGGGCGCGTGCGGAGCTGCAAGCTCGGCCCACGCCGCCTCGATGAAGAGGCAGCGTGGATAGAGAACTATCGCCAGCTGTGGGCCGCGCGCTTCGACGCGCTGGACACAGTCATCGAGGAACTCAAACGCAAGGAGAAACGTGATGGTCGCAAGAAGAGAGGATGAGTCCGCCCCCATGAAGAACCGCACGACCTCGGAACGGAAGTCCGAGCGCGAGATGGTCGTGACGCGAACCTTCGACGCTCCGGCGCGTCTCGTGTTCGAGGCGTGGACCACGCCCGAGCTGTTCAAGCAGTGGTGGGTACCGAAGTCGAGCGGGGCGACCCTGCTTTCCTGCGAACAGGATGTCCGTGTCGGTGGCGGCTACCGCCTGGAGTTCGCGAACCCCACGGCCGCGACGCCCATGGCGTTCTTCGGCAAGTACCTCGAAGTGGTGCCGAATGCGCGGCTCGTCTGGACCAACGATGAAAGCGATGACGGCGCCGTCACGACGGTGACCTTCGAGGAGAAGGACGGCAAGACGCTGCTGGTGATGCGCGAGCTCTATCCGACGAAGCAGGCGCTCGACTCGGCCATCGAGGGAATGGGCGAGGCGATGCCCGAGACGTTCGAACAGCTGGACGAATTCCTCGTCGCACGCTATTCATCCGCGGGCGTGACGACGACAGACTCGGCAGATCGGCTCGCCTCGCCATGAAATACGGCCTCGATGTTGTTTCCGTCCGGGTCCAAGACAAATGCTCCGTAGTACCCAGGGTGGTACGACCGCTCGCCGGGAGAGCCGTTGTCGCGCCCTCCCGCTCCGAGGGCAGCCTGGTGGAACGCTGCGACCGTTTCGCGATCCGGAGCCTGAAAGGCGAGGTGAACCCGAGAGACCTGCCCGTCCGCCTTGTCTACGAACAGCTCATCCACATGGAAGTAGCCCTTCCCTTCGACGAGGCTCTCCCGGCGGCCCAGGGACGTGACGACAGCGATGTAGAAGCGCTTGCTCGCCTCTACGTTCGACACCCGCAGATGAACGTGGTCGATGAGCCTGCCGAGATGAAACTTCATGATGTGTGTGGGTTGGGTCTTTGAGGGGCGTTCGATAAGGCCGGAGCCCGAGTCGCCCGAGCGAGCAGAGCACGGGCCTCCGGGAAAACGGCACCCGCCGAGGCAAGTAGATTGGCGAGTTGTGGGAGTTCATGAAGCGGCAGGGGATTGGTAGCAAGCACGGGCAACGAGTCCTTGAGCAGGTCGTAGTGGCTCTCGAGCGCTTCCGTCGATCCATGAAGCCACCTGGTGACGGACGCGCTTTTACCTCGGCCGTCCGTCGCGCAGAACGCGGCGCCCTCTTCTGAAAGACCGAGAACCGCAGGCGTCCCGAAGGCGGGCCGCACGACAAAAGCGCACTCTGCACCAGCGAACTCTCGCTTCAGGAGTCGTTGAACACGCCTGCTTCGAATGCTGGTCATGCCCGCCGAGTAGTCGGTGGCGAGCGATGACAGCATCACAGGATGAACAGGCATGTTGCCGAGTCTCGAATGGCACCCGAAGTTTGACATGAGCGACGAGCCAAAGAGCGCAATTCGGCTTTCGTAACGTCCGCTCGATGGAAGGGTTAGGTGCCACGTGGCGGCCCGACGTGCTTCAGGTAGATGACATTGCCGTGCCCCTTTGGCTGACCGTGTATGACGACCTGCCTCTCGTAGCCAAGCCTCTCATAGAACATTGGTGCTTGGAACGTGTGGGTTGACAGCACGACTTGCTCACAGCCTCGACGCACGGCTTCTGCCTCGGCGGCGCGAAGTAGCTCCCGGCCCAAGCCGAGGCCTCGATGCATCTCGTGCACCCACAAATGGGCAACGACGCAGCAACCTCCCCACGTGTGCCCGTCGAACGCCGCGATGACTTCGTTTGATGCACTACGCAGCTGGCCGCCGAGTAGCCTGCCGTCGAAGTACCCAGTTGCCTTCGCATTGAAATCGTAGATCTGCTCGACCAGAAAAGCCTCGAGCCTTTGGCACTCGCGCTCATCGCAGAGCTCGACGGCGGGGATGGTATTCATGGGTCCAATGTTTGACGTGAGGAGCGCGGAGGACGGCCATCAGCAGGTCCGGACTCTCTCGGTGCATGTTGATGCAGTGCAACGGTTTGACGTGTTGACCGTATCGTCTGTTGTAAGACCGAAGGCGGAGCGTCGTTGTTCCCTTGAACCCAACGAAGGCACTGGCCGCGACGCTGGCTTTCGAGCGCGCCGGAATTTCCGAAAGGTGGCAGCGGTTTGACATGCGAGGGCCCCACAGGCCCGACACCAGCGGCACCCACCGTGCCGTCTTGCCGCCACTCCACCATCCAAAGGAATCGACATGAACCTCGCCCGCACCACCGTCTCGCTGTTGCTGCTCGCAGCGATCGGTACGAGCGCACAAGCGCAGTCCGAAAAGACACGTGAGCAAGTCAAGGCCGAATTCGCCGAGGCGGTTCGCACCGGCAACATCGTCCCCGCCGGCGACGCGGGACTGAAGCTCAACGAGTTGTATCCGCAACGCTATCCCCAAGCCCCGGCAGCGGTCGGCGTATCACGTGCGCAGGTCAAGGCCGAACTGGCCGATGCGATCCGCAACGGCGACATCATCGCGGCCGGCGAGGGCCAGGCGAAGCTCAATGAAGAGTTCCCCCAGCGCTACCCCGCCCAAGTCGTCGTCGCTTCCGGAAAGACTCGTGCAGAGGTCAATGCCGAAACGCTGGCAGCGATCCGAAACGGCGACATCTTTGCTGCTGGCGAAGGAACGATGAGGCTCAACGAAGAGTATCCGCAGCGTTATGCCAAGACCCGCGCGCGGTATGCAGGCAAAGCGCAAGACTCGGTGGCGCTGGCCGGAAGCGCGCCCGCGCGTTGATCGAGAGGCTCGCCCCACTCGATCGCTGAGTCGGATGAATTGCGGCCGTCAGGTCGCGCGCACGCTTGACGACGTGGCCCGCAATTCACTCCACGACCGCGGTCGCTTCGCTACCCCGTCAGCGGGAAGTCTCATGACCAAGAGCAAGCAAGGCACGATGGTGGCCGCGTTCGCAACAGCAGCAACTCTCACGCTGCTTGTAGGTTGCGCATCCAGCCGCCCCGCCAACTATTCCCTCGGAACGCCGGCCGAAGGGCATTCCTACGACCGAAAGGTCGTGATCAGGGCGAACACGAAGTTCGTCAATGTCGATGCCGGGGAAATGATCCGATTCATCGTTCAGGAGCCTGACGGCGCAGACAGGTCATTCACGTGGCACTTCGACATCTTTCGTGAAACGGTGGGGGATCTGAGCACCATCGCTCCCGCTGGAGTCTTGGACCGACAGGTCAAGGTCATCGTCGGGCCCAATCCCCTTTTCTAACGCTTCACGGCGCGCCGAACGCATTCATGATGATCGGCCGCGCCCCGTCTCGCGCATGACCGGCGGCGCCTTCAGTGATCGAATACAGCCTCGAGTCCAGCCAAACAAGGCAAGGCGACGAACGACAGGCGGGGGACTCCAGCCAGATCTCGGACGGCCAGCGCCCGGAGGTCCTCCGGCCGTGCGCCAGCCTGCAGCAGCACGTCCGTGGAAACGAGGACACGCGCCTGTTGCCCGGCGACCTCGAGCAGGCGACCCAGCGCCTCGACGACAGGGCCGGCGGCAGTCAGGCGGTGTGCGCGACCGATGCCTGTTTCGCCCACCACCGCGTGTCCGACGTGCATGCGCAACGCGAAGTCCGGTGCGATTCCGAAGCTGTCTTGCCAGCAACCCGCCAGTTCGGACAAGGCGAGGTCCAGGCTTTTCGCTCCAGCCAAGGCATTTCGGGACGACATATCGGGGCTGTCGCCGAGGTCGAAGATGGCGACCGTGCTGCTCGACCCCTGATCGCATTCGGTGCCTCCCACGGCACTGAGCGTCGCAGACACAGCTTCGATGAAGAGTCTGGTCAAAAGGACTGCATCTTGCGGCAACACTTGCCCAGCGAGTGCGTCCCGGTTGCGCCACTCGATATGGATGAGGACGACCTCCCGGTCGATCCCGACAGTTGCCGAAGCATCGACCGGCATCGACGAATGTCGGCCGAGCCTCAGGAGCGGGACGATGGCAATGTTTCCCGAGGGCCGAAGCCGACAAGCGAGCCGCACCCCCACGCCAGCACCGATGCGCGTGAGCGTGGCCTGCTCTTCCGGATCCGGCGCAGAGCAGTGCGCATCGCCGCGCGCCACGAAGACTCGGCAAGTCGAGCAGCGCGCTCGACCGCCGCACATGGAAACGTGCTCGATATGATGACTTCGGCTCGCCTCCAGCACTGACCAACCTCGAGGCACGTGAACGGTGCGGTGCGGATACTCGATAGTAATCAACGCACCGAGGTGCCTTTCAACTCCCCTGCGAATTCCACGCGCGGCGAACACCGCGGCAATTGCGGCCCCATAGGCGGCGAGCAGCGCTTCTCTTACCCTGAGCAGGAGGGCAGCACTCTCATGGTTCAGTGTGATGCCCGCGTCCAGTCGGGCACGTCGGGATAGGTCAGCCGCCAGTTCCTTGCCCATGGCCAGGAACCCCAGGCCGCCAAGGACCGGGAGCAGGAGGGCCATGGCAAACAATATCCAGTGCCATCGGTGATACAGCGGCCGTTGTCTGAATGCGAGGTGGATGCCGAGGCATCCATGCAGCCATCCCGGCACCAGCAGCGCCAACTGCAGCCCCTGCCCGCCGGCAGACCACAACGACCAGACGACGCGCGTGTACTGTGGCGACTGTTGCAACGCTTCCCAGGCCAGGCGCGTGCCGATCGCGTGTCCGATCAAGAGCGTCGGAATGCCGAGACCGAGCCCGATGCGCAGCAGGTCGAGCGGTGCCATGCGCAATGTGCGCCTGGCGTAGATGGAGTGGAAGGCGAGAGCGAGGTGAGTGCCCGCGGCGCCATACAACATCAATGTCCCGGGAACGCTGTGCCAGATGCGCAGCGCAAGTGTCAAACCGAGCTCTGCGACCGCAACCGACACCAGCCCCAGCGAGTGATTCACGAGATGGAGCGCGACGTAGAACAACAACACGAGCCCGGAAGACAGGCGAAGGTCGCGCGCTGACGGACGAGGCAGCTTCACGAAATGTCTCGATCGAGACGAACAGACAGCGGACGCGACACGACGCGCCCGCCCCGTCGCGCTCAGACTCTAGGCCTGGGAGCGAACGCGACGCAATGGCCGTGCGGGCTGATCTCACCTTCGACGATCCTGCAGCTCGCGGGCGCACGCTCGTTCGCACCTGGCACGAATTGAACGCAGTCTTCGCAGTCCCTGCCGGGGACATTGCCTGCCTCCACGTAGTCGACGGCGGCCTTCGTCAACTTGCCGTCGGCGGCGCGTGCCCTTGCGGAAACCCACCAGGTCAGCGCCGCGCCAGCCAGGCCGCCAAATCCGCGTTGAAGCGCATCGCGACGCGATAGGACACGGCGTTCCTGCGCCCACGATTCCATGTCGAAGTGAGCGCGATTCATTTCTGTTGCTTCAGGTACGCGATGATGTCGGCGCGGCTCTGTGGATCGTCGATCTTGAAAAACATCTTGGTGCCTGGGACCATGGCACTGGGGTTGATCAGCCAGCGGTTCAGACTGGCCTCGTCCCACGTCAACCCGGAGTTCTTGAGCGCTGGCGAGTACGCATAGTCCGAGACCGAACCGGCCTTGCGCCCGACGACGCCGCGATGCTTCGGACCGACATCGTTCTCATTGATCGAGTGGCAGCTTTCGCAGCCCTGGTACAGGCTCTTGCCGTGCACCGGATCGCCCGCAGGCAGGCCGCTTGCGGCGGTCGACTGTGCGAACGTCGGGCCAGAAGCCATCAGGGCCGAAGTGACGACGAGCAGCGTGGCAAAGAGCGGCGCGCTCGGGACGCTCGGAAAGGGAAGTGATTTCATCGGCTCAGGTCTCGATGTCAGAGTCGTGAATCGAGCGCTCAGGCGATCGTCGTTTCGGTGAGTGCCATCGACGCGGGGTGCGCGACGAGCGACACGCTGCGGATGCCGAGCAGCCGCGGCAACTGATCGGCTGGTACGTTCAGCGGCCCCGGACCAGCTCCCTCGCCGGCCACCGGTTGCGGATACGCGGTGGAGCGCGCGGTGTGAAAGGTCATGTTGCCCTCGACCTTCTGGACAATCTGGTGGATGTGCCCGTTGAGGACGGTGACCGACCCGAAACGGCGTAGCTGGCTCGTCAGCTCGGCCGCGTCCGAGGTTCCCCATCCCCACGGCTCATAGATCGTCCACAAGGGCATGTGCGCGAACACGACGATCGGAGTGCTGGCGACGCGACCCTTGAGATCGGAAGTGACCCACGCGAGCTGCTCGGGCCCGAGTACGCCAAGGCCACCGTCCTTGAAATTCAGGACGTTGATCAGGGCGATGAAGTGCACGCCGGCATGGTCGAAGCTGTAGTAGCCCTTGTTGTCCGAGGCCTTGCCGAAGCGGCTGAAGTACTCGCTCACGCCAGCGTCGGTGGTGTCGTGCTCGCCGGGCACCGTGTGCAGTTCGCTGATCCGCATGCGACCGAGCAGCTGCTGGGCAAGATCGAACTCGGCGGGCTTCGACAGGTGGGTGATGTCGCCGGTATGGATGACGAGCGCAGGCTGCTCGGCCATCGCGTTGACCAGGCCGATCGCCTCCGCGAGGGTGCCCGTGACGTCGGGATTGGCCGCCTTGTTGAAGCCGATGTGCGTGTCGCTGATCTGCAGGAAGAGCGGCTTGCCCAGCTTCGCCATGCGCTCTTTGTCGCCGGCGGCCCAGGCGAGATCAACGGGGGCGAAGGTGCCGCCGGCGAGGCAGAAGAGCGTGCCGGCGCCGCCGTAGGCCATGCATTTCAGAGCGTCGCGGCGCGAGAGAATCGAAGGGTCGTTTGCCATTGCAGGGCTCCTGTTTGGGGATTCAGAAGCAGATACTTCGAGTCGACCGTTTCTATTCCAGAGCTTGAAGTTTTCGCGACGATGAGTGCACCCTGGCCTCGTCCCCGCGCGGCTCCGAGAGCACGGATGCCGCACGCCTCACCATCGCGACTCGATTCGCGAGCCCGCATGCCCGCTCATGCCGAAGCGCTTCTTTCAGATGAGGGAACTGGTCAACATCGGCGATCTCGACGAAGCCATGCTTCGCATAGAACGGGGCGTTCCAGGGGAAATGGCTGAACGTGGTGAGCGTCGCAATCCGGGAGCCGTGGCGATTCGCCACCCGACAGGCCTGCATCAGCAGTCTTGCGCCGATGCCTCTGCGCCCGTGGCTCGGCCGAACGTCCATCTCGACGATGTGCACGCACGAGGCCTGCCTGCTGCAGACGACAAAGCCAGCCACTCCGGCTGATTCGCACTCGGCAACCCACAGGAGCGATCCGGCCATCGCCTCGATCAGCACGGCCTCGGGCAATGGCTGCGCGAATTCAGGCGGCAGATCGGATGGCGGGAACATCGCGGCGGTTTCGCGCTCGATGAGCTCCAGGCGCGCGAGGTCAGACAACTTGCCGGGACGGATGTGGATCGTGTGCATGTCGGACCCGCGAGAATTGCAATAAGTGGCCGCCTGTCGAGCCCTACCGAGTCGGCGAAAGAATGCTTCCCGCTGGCACCGATCTCCCACCGATTCGCTCGGATTTGGAACAAAGCAGCCATGCCACGGATATGAACGGACAAAGGGGGTGGCATGGAGAGTGACGAGAATCGCCGGCGTTTCGAGCTGCTGGCCCTACCCCATCTGGACGCCGCCTACAACCTGGCGCGCTGGCTCACGCACAACGACCAGGATGCGCAGGACGTCGTCCAGGAAGCACTGATGCGCGCCTTGCGCTACATGGACAAGTTCCACGGCGACAACGCCCGACCGTGGCTGCTGCAGATCGTGCGCCACGCGTGCTTTTCCTGGCTGAAGGAAAACCGGCCAGCCGAGAGGACATTCCTCGACGACAGCGACGATTCGCTGCACGAGATTGCCGCACCGTCTGCCGACGAGCCGCATGTCCTCGCGCTGCGCAAGTCGGAACGCGGCGAAATCAATCGAGCCATCGCCGCCCTGCCGATCGGCTATCGCGAAGTGCTCGTGCTGCGTGAGCTCGAGGAGCTTTCCTACAACGACATCGCCCGCATCGCCGACATTCCGATCGGTACCGTCATGTCGCGTCTGGCCCGGGCCCGCGGCTTGATGCGCCAGGCGCTGATGCCGGGCGCCCGCCCGGCCTTGCGAACCGTGCCGCGATCGACCCACGGGAGGACTTCCGCATGAAACCGAAAATCGACAGCCAGCAGGTCAACGCCTTCGTCGATGCCGAACTGGACCTGGGCAGCCAGCTCGAGTTGGAAGAGCGGATGCAGGCCGACGCGAGTCTGCGCGACCAGGTCGAGGGCCTGCGGCAGTTGCGGACCGCCATTCGCGAAGGGGCTGACTACCATGCCGCACCCGCAGCCTTGCGGAGTCGCCTGGCCGCACTGGCGGCGCCGAAGCCGGTGGTGTCGCCACGTTCCTTCGGTGCGGCGACGCTGGTCCAGCGCTGGTTCGGCTGGCGCCCGATGGCGGCATCGTTCGGAGCCGTGGCAGCGATGGTCCTGGCGCTGAACCTGTTCTGGCTGCGCTCGTCTCAGGAAGATCGAATGCTCGACGATGTGGTCGCGAGCCACGTTCGCTCGACTCTCGGCCAGCACCTGGTCGACGTGGCGTCGTCCGACCACCACACCGTCAAGCCCTGGCTCTCTTCCAAGCTCGACTTCTCTCCTCCCGTCAACGATCTGCACCTTCCCGACTGCGTGTTCGTGGGCGGTCGGGTCGACTACCTCGACGGCCGACCCGTTGCCGCATTGGTCTATCGCAAAGGCGAGCACATCGTGAGCAACTTCGTCTGGCCCACCGTCGCAAAGGACAGCAAGGCAGACTTCACGATGGATCGTGGCTTCCAGACCGCGCAATGGTCGCAGGGCGCGATGACGCACTGGGTGGTTTCCGATGTGAATCGCGAGGAGTTTCGGACGGTGGTCACGGCCATTCAAGTGGCCGCCAACGAGAAATAGAACGTCATCGAACAACTGAGCGCCACGCCAGACGCGGATGCAAGAGCTTCGGGGATCTGCTGACGTGGGCGGTGCGCCCCTTGAGGCTGGTTCGGCCCACCTCCACGGGGACCGCAACGCTGTGAGCGGGTGCGGCCTGCCTTGGTGGCCGCGGTCAGCTCTGTCGCAAGGCCCTTCTCGAACGCCATCGATCGACGGACAACGGCCCCGCGCCACCGAGGACGAGCGCGCCCAGACTCGCGAGATAGAGCAAGATCACTTCGTATCCGACGCTGCCGAACTTTGCCCCATTCGCGCTGACTTCGACCAGTTTCACGGAAGAGAACCCGTAGGGAAGATGGACCGTGAACATGGCGGTCAGCAACACGATCGACATTGGCAGGCTGACGATGGGCACGAAGGCACCCATCAGTATCGCTAGGCCACCAATCAACTCCACCAGCGTCGTCAACCACGCCGACACAAACGGCAGAGGCACATCAAGAGCCTGGAGCAGGACTGCAAAGGTTTCGGGCCCGCGCGAGAATTTGGCATAGCCGTGCACGATGAAGCCGTAGCCAACGATCAGACGCAACAAGACAGACCCCCATTCGCGGAGTGAATTTCTTCTCGTCGACAGGTTGACCGACGGACCAATGGATCGCGTCGCTGAAAGCAAATACATAAGAATTCCTCACAGAACATTGACTCCCTTTCCCTCGGTCGCGTGCGCCGGATCTTCGTGTCGTTGTCGACTGATCCTGTACTCACAGAGTCGCCGAACACGCGGGAGTTATTACGCTGCGTCACTTGAGGCAGGGAGCGCACTCAGCGTGGAGAAAAGCCTTGGGATCATCTTGTCCGTTGAAAGCAACATACGTGCTGGTCGCGTGCTTGGTGTCGAAGGCTGCGTCAATGCCATCCGCATCATGCAGCGCGCGTGTGACAGGCGCGACATGACGGTCACAACGGGGACATCGACGATCTGCGCGATCTCGGCATTGGACAGATCCTCAAGGTCCCGCAGCACCAGCACTTCGCGGTAAGCCAATGGCAGGCCGGCAATCGCCGCGTTGATCTGCTCGTTGTGTTCCTTGCGCACCGCAACGGAAGGAGTTTCGTCCACGGTTGGAGCAGAAGCGGCCCGGCACGCGTCTTTGGAATCGTAGAGTGCGACCTTGTAGACCGCGCGGTTCTCATTCAGCCGGGAAAAGCATGTGTGCCGCACGATCTGAAGAAGCCACGAACGCGCGCCCTCGCTCCGAAGTCCGCCCAAGTAGCGCATCGCGCGCACAAATGATTCTTGCACCGCGTCCTGCGCATCGTGATCGTTCTGCATCAGCCAACGCGCCAAGTTGTAGCCTGCGTCCAGGTGGGGCAGCACCAGGCACTCGAAGCGTCGACGGTTTCCGTCGTCGCTCGTCGACGATGAATCGCCTGAGATCGCGCGGGTTGGGTTTGACATGGTGGTTCAGCGTGAGGCGAGACTCGCTCCAAGCTTAGGCAATCGATTCGCACAACGAAACCACCATCGCCGACACTTCACTCTTGCAAGCGGTGGAGTGCTTCGATGGACCATCTGGACTCGCTCAAGGTCTTCGTCGCCGTGGCCGAGGCGCACGGCCTGGCGCCAGCGGCGCGCCAGCTGAAAGTGTCGGCACCGGCCGTGACGCGTGCCATCGCCGCGCTGGAGCGGCGCCTGGGCGCACAACTCATTCAACGGACCACGCGCGGCATGCGCCTGACCGACATCGGCGAGCGCTTCCTCGGCGACTGCCGGCGCATCCTCGGCGATCTGGCCGACGCCGAAGCTTCGGCAGGCGGCGCCCACGCGGTTCCGCAAGGCGCACTCTCGATCACTGCGCCCTCGTTGTTCGGGCAACTGTACCTCGCACCAATTGCGTTCGATTTCCTGGCGATGCACCCGAAGATCACCATTCGAGGCGTCTTCGTCAACCGCATCGTCCATCTCATGGACGAAGGATTCGACCTCGCAGTGCGCATCGCGCGGCTGCCCGACTCGGGCCTGACGGCCGTGCGGGTCGGTTCGATGCGACGTGTCGTCGTCGTTTCGCCCGCCTATCTGGCCGAGCGTGGCGAGCCGCGAAGCCCGGCCGAGCTGAGCCAGCACGACGCCGTCGGCTTTTCGCAGATGGACGGCATCGTCGAGCCTTGGTCATTCGACGGCGTGCGCAATGCGACGCAGCCACGCATTCGGTTCGCGACCAATGCCAGTGAAGTTGCCATCGCCGCCGCCGGACATGGCCATGGGCTGGCTCGCGCGTTGCACTATCAAGTCGATGCCGACGTGCGCGCCGGGCGGTTGCAGATCGTGCTCGGTGAGTTCGAGCCCGAGCCGATTCCGGTGCATCTGGTGTATGTGGCGGGGCGCATGGCGCGCGCCAGCTTGCGGGCGTTCATCGACTTCGCCGTGCAGCGCCTGCGCGCAGAACGCATTCTCAGGTAGCAACGCCGACGATTGTCGGTAGAGGCGCAGACGCCGCGTATCGCCGCGGCGCTCACGGTATTCCTGAATTCCGCGCACGACGTAGGGCGACCTCCGCGCCGGAATTTCACGCAATCACATCTGGTAGTGCAAGAGAGGGTCGGCAGTTGGCCGTACTGCGAGCCCCGACTCTCTTGGCCCCACCGACGACCACAAGGATTGCAAATGAAGAAGGATCGCCGATTCACTGCACTGCATGTAGCTTTCGCTGCCGCATCGATCGGACTGAACACGCCGGTGAGTGCGGATCCCGTCGACGATTTGAAAGCGCAGGTCGACTCGCTTTCGAGGAAGCTGTCCGAACTCGAACAGAAGCGGACCTCGGAAGCGATCCAGCCCGCCACTGCGGCCACATCAAACATCGTTACGGGTGGTGCGACCAAAGGTTCCTTCAAGCTGCCTGGATCGGACACGTCGGTCACGCTTGGAGGCTATGTCAAGCTGGACGCGATCTACAGCGATCGAGCCGCAGGGCGCGGCGGCAGTACCGGCGATCAGGAGTACGAGGCTGGCGCGGTGCCGGTGGGTCCGGATGCCGACGCCAACCCGCGAAGCCAGGTCAAGCTGCACGCACGGCAATCACGCTTCAACATCAAAACGGGCACACCGACCGGCCTGGGGGATCTGACGACATTCGTCGAATTCGACCTGTTCGGGACGAGTGGCAACGAAAGCGTGAGCAATTCGAACGGCTTGCGCGTTCGACACGCCTACGGATCGCTGGGCAACTTTCTGGCGGGCCAAACCTGGACTACGTTTTCGGATGTGGCGACCTATCCCGAGACTGTGGACTTCGGCGGCCCGGCCGGTGTGATCTTTGCCCGCCAGGCTCAAGTGCGCTGGACACAGCCCTTCGCGGGCGGCCAATGGGCACTCGCGCTCGAGAATCCGGAGACAGTGGTTTCGCTCCCGACCGGGCAAACGTTTCGCGCCGATGACGATCACGTGCCGGACATCGCGGGCAATATCAAGTTCGACACGAGCTGGGGCAAGTACTCGATCGCCGCGCTCGCACGCCAGATCCGGATCAACTCCCCGAGCGCACCTGCGAGTCGGGAGCAGAAGTGGGGTGCAGCGCTCGGCGTCAATGGCGTCATCCCGCTGTTGAGCAAGGATGACGTTCGGCTCTCTGCCTACTACGGCAATGCGATCGGCCGCTACGCCATCGGCTTCTTCACTGATGGGATCCTCGACGCCGACTCCCACCTCGCTCTGCCGAAGCAGTGGCTGGCGATGGCGGCCTATCGGCACTTCTGGAGCGCGAACCTGCGATCGACGGTCGCGCTCTCCGGGCTCGGCTCGAGCAATCCGGCCGGTACTGCTGGGAGCGTGAACAAGGCGGCCGAATCGGCTCACGTCAACGTGATCTGGAGCCCTATCGCACAAGTCAACCTCGGCCTTGAATACATCCACGCCACACGCGAGATCGAGGATGGTCAAAAGGGCCGGCTCAATCGTATTCAGGCCGCAGCGCAATACACTTTTTAACTTATATCGATCGAGCGCCAGTGCCGAGCGCGGACCGATCTGATAGGTGTCCCTGGCTACGGAGAAATCGGCAAGTCTCGTCATCGCCGGCGGTCGGCGCGGTCGACCCATAGACAGGCAGCGAAGATTGCCGTTGCGCCGAGCCCCACCTGCGGCCGTACCGCTTGATTGAAGAATATCCATTCAAACAGCGCCGCCCATGGCTCTTTGACGATGGCGTCAAGCGCACATAGGACCGCGAGAGGTCGGTCAAGATCCACGTCGTCGCGCGATGAGCTGGAGTAGGCCCTCAGGCGGCTTGTCTCGCCGCTTGCGCCGCCAGGCTGGCCACGACCTGATTGCGGCCGGCCGTCTTGGCGCCGTACAGCGCTTCGTCGGCACGTCGAATCACGTCCTCGGCGTCTTCGCCCGCGACGCCGGCAGCGGCCAGGCCGATGCTGACCGTGACGCGCGGTTCGCCGTCGTCGGCAATCTGCTGCGCGAGGCGCTCGGCCAGTGACTGCGCATCGGCTGGCGCGATGCGCGGCAGCAGCACGCAGAACTCCTCGCCGCCCCAACGCGCGACCATGTCTCCCTCGCGTAGCCCGCGCTGCAGCGCCTGCGCCACCCGATGCAGCACGCGGTCGCCTCCTGCGTGGCCGTGCTGGTCGTTGATGGCCTTGAAGTGGTCGACATCGACCATCAGCACCACGTAGCCGGCGCCTCCGCGCATCGCGCGCTCATGGGTCCGTTCGATACTCCGCAAGAGACCACGCCGGTTGGCCACGCCGGTGAGCGGATCGGTGTGCGCCTGAGTCGTCAGGCGAGCGAGCACCTTGCCCAGCACCAGGCGGATCTGGGCCAGATTCATCAGGCCGCCGATCAGCATCAACAGCATCACCAGGCCCACGTTGGAGGTCCGTGGTGCGTCGATCGAGACCTTGCTCGCGGCGCCGATGACCAGCGCCTGCACGGCGCGCGCCAGGAGGACGATCGACATCAGCGAATAGCCTGCGATCACAACCCGCGCGAAAAACGGTGAAGTGTCCTGGCCGCGACGCCAGACGAGAACAACCGTGGCGAGCATCATCGCTGCCACTCCCACGCATACCACCGCCACGCGCCAGCCGTGACCGCCGGGCTGGTCTAGGCTTGCCATGACGACCAGGGCGGTGGCGCCGAGCAGTACACACGCCATGCGGTCCGGGGGCGTCTGCCGCCAGTGCAGTGCCATGCCCCGATGTTGCAACACCGCGGAACCGACGATCAGAAGGTCTCCCAGGTTGCGCAACGCATGGCCCGAGGCCAAGGGCGGCACGTAGAGCATCAGTCCCGCAGACAGCGCGAGCCACGCCGCGGCGAACTGGCCTTCGGGTGCTCGCCACCCCTTGAACAGCCGGGCCGACATCGTCCAGCCGGCCGCGTGCACGAAGAACTGCACGGCGACAAGAGCGAGCAGCAGGGACTGGTCATGCACGGAATTCGACCGCGAAAGCGGCATGGCCGAGACCGGTACGATGCTACGTGCGTCGGCGCAAGCTGTAATCACCCCCACCTTGGGGGCTCGAGTCATTGCCTGGGCCGCTGCGCGCAGGGCGCAATCAACGAGCCAGTCTGGTTGCTCGCCACCTGAACCTGATCGACGCCGGAACCTTGTCTGGCTCGGCGTGAAGGTGCTGCATCGTGGGCCGAATCGAAGATTCGCGGCACGCGACGATCACGCAGCGCCCGCGGCCGGCCCGGACGAAGCGACCGCCTCTGGGCGAGTCCAAGCGATGGGCCCGGGGCCACGTTTACATTCTCGATTCCCTGCGAACACGCCAGCTGAATTCGTGGAGGACATTCGCCAGGTCATGCGCTGGTTATCCGTGACGATGTCCCTTGGCCAGTCAGAGCTGGCCGTCGATCGGCAACAGCGAGAGCAGCTTGACCAGCAGGAGCCGAAGCGCGCTGACCTGTGGCTCGTGGTCGAGCACCACAGTGTGGCCTGCCTGCCGATCAAGCCATTGCAGCTGGCTCGACGGGCTCAGTTGAAGCTGCCACGCGCGCTGCGGAATCTCCTTCGCGAACAGATCGGCCAGCCCGCCGGCCAATGCCGGGCTGTCGATGACGAAGCCCATCTCGGTATTGAGATTGCGCGATCGGGGATCGACGTTGTACGAGCCGATGAAGATGCGCTTGCGGTCGACCGCGAAGGTCTTGGCATGCAGGCTGGCGCTCGAGCTGCCATAGTGTTGGGTCGTGGGCGGGGGTGCAGCGCCGGGCTGCATCTCGAATAGCCGCACACCGGCATCGAGCAGCGGCTTGCGCGACTTGGCGTAACCGGCGTGAACGGCTGGCACGTCGGTGGCGGCGAGCGAATTGGTCAGGACCGAAATGGCGACCCCGTGGTGCGCCCAGCCGGTGAGCAGATCGATGTCGGCCGGCTCGAGGACGAAATAGGCCGAGACGATCTCGAGCTCGCGCGTCGGCTCGCCGAGTGCACGGCGCAACTGGCCGACCACGGTGTCCGCCGCAGACGCCTCGCCCGCGATCTTGGCCGGATCGTCGCTCACCAGATGCACGCTCGTCCACTCGATCGGGCCCTGGCCGGAAAGCCAGTCGCGGATCGTTCGCTCGCCGCGGGCGATGCTCCCGTCGTCGCGCAAGGCGGCGACCGCGGCGGCGTCGCCCTTCGATGCCGGAGCGGCGAGGCTGGCGCGCAGCCGCTCGACCGGCACGACCTGGGCGAGCGGATACGACCAGGGGCTCGCCCAGTAGCGGTCGAAATCGCTCGACACGTGCTCGACGATCGGGCCGACCGCGAGCACGTCGAGGTCGACGAAGTCCATGACGCTCCCGGCGTTGAAATACTCGTCGCCGATATTGCGGCCACCGACGATCGTCGCCTGGTTGTCGACGGTGAACGACTTGTTGTGCATGCGCCGGTCGAGGCGGTCGAAGTCGGTGAGGAGCGACAGCAGGCGGAATCGCCGGTGCACGAACGGATTGAAGAGCCGCACCTCGATGTTGCGCGGCGCATCGAAGTACGCGAGCACGCGGTCCAGGCCACGCGTGCTGTTGTCGTCGAGCAGGACACGTACGCGCACGCCGCGCTGTGCGGCACGAACGAGCGCTCCGATCATCTCGCGCCCCGACGCATCGTCGTGCCAGATGTAGTACTGCACGTCGATCGAGCGTTGGGCGAGCTCCGTCAGCTCGAGGCGCGCCGCAAGGGCCTCTCGCCCGTCGCGCAACACCAGCACGCCCGAGCGCTCGGCGTGCGCCGCCAATTGCGGCTGCAGCATCGTGCCGAGCGGGGTGCCGGCGGTATCGACGAAGTGATGGGTCGGCGGCCCCTGGACGGGCGGCGGCAGCGAGGCGCATCCGCAAAGCGCGACGACGAGCGCCAGCGCCGCAGTCGGCCCCGCCCTGCGCAGCCGGGCCGAGGCAGCCTGAATCGAGCGTGTCACGCCGGCACCTGGCGCGCGGCTGATCAGGAACGGCAAGGGCACGGCGACGTGGCCATAGTCGCGCGACGATACTCCCGGCCAGCGCGGCTCCCAAGTCGGAGCCGAGCGCCGCAACGGCTGGGTGCCATGAGGTCTTCAGACGAGGCTCAAGGGGACCAGCTGAACGAGGTCAGCGCGATGCTGGAGGACGACCTTGCCGTGGACGTCGACCACCCAAACCGCCAGCTACCGTGGCTTGCGTCGCCGGCGCCTCGGCGCTCTTCGCGACAGATGGAAGATCCATGATTCCTTCCCCCTTCCCTCAGGCCCGGATCTGGCCGACCGCAAAACCCAATCGATCCTCGACATCTCCCGGCTTCTGAAAGCCCCGATCCAGCAGTGGCGGGTTTGCGCCCGCGATTGCGCTTTAGACACTGCGGACATCCAGCCCTCATGCGCCTTGGCCGCGCGCCGACCCCGGAGTCACCGTGTCTCTCCTCAAACTGCTGAACCTCCGGCCCCCTCTACGCGCGCTTGCGGCCTCCTCCCGTCCCACGACCCCCTCGCTGGCCGCCGCGTCGAACGCGGGCGGCCCGGCCGGCCGCGCCCCGGGCGCCGCGCCCGTGTCCCTCGCCATCCACCGGCCGGACCCCATCGAGCTCGGCACCCACCAGCGCCTCAAGGTCACCGCGATCCTCTCCGACGGCTCGATCCAGGACGTCACGTCGAAAGTCACATGGACCTCGTCCGACACGTCGCGGCTGACGATTGCACCCGGCGGCGTGCTCGAAGCGAAGCACGTCCCCGGCGAGGTCACGATCACCGCCGCCGCGCCCGGCGGCAAGCCGCGCGACTCGATCGAGGTGAGGCTGCGCGCCCGCGTGCAGGGCCTCGTCATCACGCCCGGCGACCAGCTCATCGAGCTCGGCGAGGACGCGCCCTACGCCTACCTCGTCGCGACCGCGATCTACGCCGACGGCATGCGCGAAGACATCTCCGGCCAGGTCGAATGGGAGTCCGATCGCCCCGAGGTGCTGGAGATGATGAACATGGGCGGCTGGACGGCGCTCGCACCCGGCGCCGCCCTCGTGCGCGCTACACACCGGCCGAGCCAGGTCGAGGGCTTCGCGAAGTTCACCGTCGTCGCCGCGGGCAAGGCGCCCAAGCTCACGGCCATCGCCATCGAGCCGCTGAACCCCGAGCCGCACAACGGCGAGCGCGTCGAGTTCACGGCGATCGGCACCTTCGCCGACAAGTCGAAGCGCGACATCACGCGCCAGGTCGAATGGGAGTCGTCGCACCCCGACGTGCTCGAGATCGACCGCGGCCTCGGCGTCGCCCAACCGATGCTGATGGGCGGCCATCCGCTGGTTCGCGCGCTCGACCCGGCGACCGGCCTGCACGCATCGACCACGGTCTACGTCGAGTCGCCCGACGTCGTGAAGATCGACGTCGCCGACCTGGTGCTCGACAAGGGCGAGACGCTCTACCACCCCGTCAGTGCCGTGTTACGCGGCGGCGGGCGCATCGGCCTCAACGGGCACGTGCAGTCGCAGTCGGACCCCCCCGGCATCGCCGACTTCGATGGCCAGTCGGTCGTCGCCGTCGCCCCCGGCACGACCACGATCGAGCTGTCCGAGCCGCACACCGGCGCGACGGCGACCTTCCAGGTGAAGGTGAACGCCGCGGAGCTGAAGGAGATCATCGTCTTCCCGATCGACCAGACGGTGCCGGTCGGTACCGAGATCCCCTACATGGCCATCGGCAAGCTCACCGACGGCACGACGCGTATGCTGAAGCGGCCGATCTGGAGCTCGTCGGACGCGACAGTCGTCGAGATCGACCAGGACGGCGTGGCGACGGCGAAGAAGCCCGGCGACGCGGTGGTGCGCGTCGAGTCTCGGGCGACGCATCGCCAGCAGACGAGCAAGGTCACGGTCGTGCCCTGAGGGCGTGGCGCCTCGCGGCCGAACGGCCGCGCACCTCCCGTCCAGGTGCAACGCTTGAACTCGATTGCTGCGCCCGGTAAATCATGGATTGTCTCGGATGCATCCGGACTGATTTCTGGAGCGGTGAGGGGAATCGCAGATCGGCCGCTAAGCCGTGCCAGCGCTTGCTTCTCAAAATCTGCCCCGTACGCGTCGCGAGCATCGACTCCCATCTCCGGCAGCGCGTGACCGGACGATTCATGGGTGACGCACGCAGGGACAGGTAGCCCTTGATGTCAGCTCATTCGCTTGCTTTGGCCGTCGCCCGGCCTTCCCTGGGTTGTTGGGGTAACTCTGGGGGTAAGCGGCGTACTGCAAACGCAGTATTAGCCCGCCGATAGCAATCCTCTAATCGTTCGCGTCTGTTGGACTTCCGTCGGAACTCTAAGACGGTTGAATTTGACCGGCATATTTCATGACATCTATCGTTGCTTCGTTAATAAATTCTTGAAAGAGCAACTGACCAATTGGGGACAAAATCCGGTCGTGCCGCTTAACCAGAAAATAGGGTTCACTGCGTGATTGCAATCTCAAAGGCAATATGGTGGTAATGCCTGAGGCCGTGCAGAACTGTGCTACGTCGATAGAAAGGACCGCCACCATCGTTGGCTTGCGCTGCAGCATCGACAATGTGGCAAACAAGGAAGTCGTTTCAAGCAAGTTCAGTGGAAACTGAAGTCCCGCTTGGTGGAATTCGCGTTCCAACAATCGGCGCATCGGCATGTTGGCGGAATAAACAATCCAAGGGGTATTCGCAAGATCAGATAGGTCAAGGTGCTTTGCTGTTGCTAGCGGATGTTCGGCGCTCGCCACGACGAACAATTGTTCGTTTCTTATGTTGACACTGGCATAGAGTTCTGGCCTCTGACTGATGCTGGTGCGGCATATGGCCAGATCGAGTCGCCCATCGTCGAGAAGGCGAAGCAGCCGGGCGCTGTTGTCCTCAACGATCTGTATGGAGGTGTTCGGTCGTTTCTCCAGGAAACGGACAAGCACATCGGTCAGCAGCGGCACCGCCCCCATGATTGCACCAATGGACAGCCGACCTCCATGTCCTTGAAGGATCCCTCCCATCTCTTCACGCAGTTGTGCCACGTCGGTGGTGATCAGGCGCGCATAGCGAATCGCACAGCGCCCCAAGTCATTGGGTTCGAGCCCTCTATTCGTGCGAACAAACAGGATGGCTCCGAGCGCCCCTTCGATTTCCTGCAAGGCCTTGGTGGCCCCGGGTTGGCTGATAGCGATCTGCTCGGCGGCTTTCAGCAGCGAGCCCTGGTCGTCAAGCGCGACCAGCAGACGCAGATGCTTGAGGCGCAATCGCGAAATGATGGATGCCAGCGAAGGGATCATTTGTATAACAAATTGCTATATCAATATCGAAACAAATCACTATGAGGGCTGCGTTGGGTCCACTATTGTTCCGGCATATCTGGGCCAACTCATTCCAAAATAAATACTAATTATATTATATGGCGCTCATAAATTATATCACGCAGGTACAGTTCGGTTATGGCGCACTTGCCCTGCTGCCGCAGGAGTGCGCAAGACTCGGGATAAGCAATCCTTTGATAGTTACGGATCGCGGCGTGCGCGCTGCAGGAATTGTTGAAAGAGTTATAGAAAAACTTCATTCCGCGTCTCCTGTGACGGTGTTTGATGAAACACCACCTAATCCCGGCGAAGGTGCTGTACGCGCGGCGGCCGCCATGTATCGCGACGGACGCTTCGACGGCATTATCGCCGTCGGTGGGGGGTCCTCAATCGATCTTGCCAAAGGTGCGGCACTGTGCGCCACGCATACCGGCAGCCTGACAAGCTACGCTGCCATCGAGGGTGGGGTGACACGCATCACTTCTGCTTGCGCGCCCGTGATTGCAATTCCCACAACCGCTGGAACCGGTAGCGAGGTTGGGCGCGGTGCCATCCTCATTCTGAATGACGGCAGAAAAGTCGGCATCATTTCCCCACATCTTGTACCCAAGACCGCAATCTGCGACCCGGAGCTGACGCTCGGCCTGCCGGCCCTGTTAACTGCAGCAACTGGCATGGATGCCGTCGCGCATTGCATCGAAACCTTCCTATCGCCTGCATTCAATCCGCCCGCTGACGGCATTGCACTCGACGGCCTGGCACGAGGATGGCGTCACATCGAGCGCGCCGTCGCCAATCCGAATGACCGGGAGGCACGCCTGAACATGATGAGCGCGTCGATGCAAGGTGCGATGGCATTTCAGAAGGGCCTGGGCTGCGTGCACAGCTTGAGCCACGCACTGGGCGGCATCGATTCAAGGCTGCATCACGGAACCCTCAATGCCATCTTTCTACCCGCGGTGGTGGCATTCAATACGGAAGCAGCATCTGTTAGAGAGGAGGCCAAGCTCGACCGAATATCACATGCGATGGGACTGTCGCATGCGAACGAGACAAGTGGTGCGCTGCGGGCGATGACCTCTCGCCTCGGCTTGCCAGTCGGTCTGGGCGAACTCGGGGTACTACCCGCATTGTTCCCGCGGATAGTCGCCGCCGCCAAGGCAGATCACAGTCATGCGAGCAATCCTCGTGCAGCAAGCGAGGAAGACTATCTGTGGATGCTGGAGCAATCCATGTAGGAAACGCACTCACGACTCGAATATATGGCGTGCCGCACTTGCCAAAATCAAAGATGGATGTACCGGACCGCAGGCGACAGTACAACTTTGCAGAGTGTGCAGCGGCAAATAGGAGACACGATTGACAAAGAAAAAGAGCGCATTGCAGAAGCTGCTCGAACACCTGCTGGTACTCGGCATGTCGGTCATGGGCCTGATGGTGCTCGGCAACGTGATCTTGCGCTATGTATTCAATTCAGGGTTGGACATCTCGGAAGAAGTATCCAGATTTATCTTCGTCTGGTTGACCTTCATCGGTGGCATCGTCGCCCTGAAGGACGGGGTGCATCTGGGGATGGACACCGTAGTTCGGCGCTTGCCCAGGCCGGCGCGCCTTCTGTGCTACTGGCTCAGCCACGCGTTGATGCTCTGGTGCTGCTGGCTGATTTGGAAAGGTAGTTGGGAGCTCACCAAAAACAATTTGCACAACGTTGCAGCGGTTTCAGGAATACCTGTTGCCGCCATGTACGGCTCGGGTCTGGTCGCGGCTGCCCTCATGGCTTTGATATTGATCGGCAATCTGTGGCGATCCCTGCGGGGCGATATCCGCGAAGAGGCTGTGTCGCCCGACATTGAGTACAGCGTCTCCCACGAACAGAAAACGCAAGGGAGCGCGAAATGACCGTCTGGGTATTCCTCGGTTCGCTGCTCGGCGCCATGGGCCTGGGAATGCCGATCGCCTTTGCCTTGTTGGTTTGCGGTATCGCATTGATGCTGCAGATGGGCAGCTTCGATGCCCAGATACTGGCTCAGAAACTCATCGATGGCGCCGACAGCTATCCTCTCATGACGATCCCCTTCTTCCTTCTCGCCGGCGAATTGATGAATGCAGGCGGCCTGTCGCGTCGCATTGTTGCTGCCGCGATGGCTCTCTTCGGTCACCTGCGAGGCGGACTTGGATATGTGGTGATCGGGACAGGCGTACTGCTGGCGAGCATTTCAGGGTCCGCGATCGCCGATACCGCCACACTGGCAGTCATGTTGCTGCCGCTCATGCGGGAAGCGGGCTACAGCATCAACCGCTCCTCCGGCCTGATAGCGGCGACTGGCATCATCGCGCCCATCATTCCGCCATCGGTCGGCTTCGTCTTGTTTGGCGTTACCGCCAACCTGTCCATTTCCAGGCTGTTCCTGGCGGGCATCGTTCCGGGCCTGCTGATGGCGGCGTCATTGATCGCTGCCTGGTGGTGGCTCGCAAGAAGGGATTCCTTCCCGCTGCCGCCGAAGCAATCGCGGGCTGAAACGCGACGCGCGCTCGTCAACGCGATCTGGGCGATTGGGCTGCCGATCTTCATGGTCGGCGGCCTCAAGTTCGGCATCTTCACGCCCACTGAAGCAGGTGTCATCTCGGCCACCTATGCTTTGCTGGTCAGCGCGATCATCTACCGTGAACTATCGCTGAGCGCGCTGTATGAAGCAGTTCTCAACGCCACAA